>JBDSSR010000275.1:0-19900 GCA_039928675.1 Sphingomicrobium sp.
TGGTCGGGCCGCTCAACGATTTCGGGAAGCTGGCCGTCGGGCGACATCCCCGAAAACACCAGCCCGCCAGCCTCGAGCGCGTCGCGGTAATGAACGTTGACTTCATAGCGATGGCGGTGCCGCTCGCTGATCTCGTCGGTTCCATAAAGCGACCGCGCGACGCTGTTTCCGTCGAGCCTGGCGGGATAAGCGCCAAGCCGCATGGTGCCGCCAAGATCACCGTCCGCAGCGCGCTTCTGAAGCCCCTCCTGGCTCATCCATTCGGTAATCATTCCAACCACCGGCTCGCTGGTCTGGCCGAACTCGGTGGTCGAGGCTTCGGCGATGCCGGCAAGGTTGCGAGCGCCTTCGATGCACGCCATCTGCATTCCAAGGCAGATGCCGAAGAACGGAATGTCGCGCTCGCGCGCAAATTGCACCGATGCGATCTTGCCTTCGCTTCCGCGCTCGCCAAAACCGCCCGGCACGAGGATTCCGTGAAGCGGCTCAAGCTCGGCGACGATGTCGGCTTGCGAATGCTCGAACAGTTCGGCGTCGATCCACTGGATGTTGACCTTTGCCCGGTTTGCGATCCCGCCGTGGACTAGCGCCTCGCGAAGACTTTTGTAGGCGTCGGGAAGCCCGACATATTTGCCCACGACTCCGATCGTCACTTCGCTGTCGTAATGATCGATCCGGTCCATGATCTCGATCCAGCCATCAAGTTTTGGCTTGGGCGAATCGTCGATTCCAAAGGCGCGAAGGACTTCATCGTCGAGCCCCGCCTCGTGATATTGCAGAGGGACGTCGTAGATGTTGCGCGCGTCCAGCGCCGGGATGACGGCCGATTTGCGGACGTTGCAAAAGGCCGCGATCTTCTCGCGCTCGGCGTCGGGAAGCGGCCGGTCGCAGCGGCACAGCAGGATTTCGGGCTGAACCCCGAGGCTCGACAATTCGCGCACCGACTGCTGCGTCGGCTTGGTCTTGAGCTCTCCCGCGGCATTGATCCACGGCACCAGCGTGGTGTGGACGCTGACCGTCTGGTCGCGGCCAAGATCGTTGCGCAACTGGCGGATCGATTCGATGAACGGAAGGCTTTCGATATCGCCGACCGTCCCGCCGATTTCGCAAATGACGAAGTCGAGCCCGTCGATGTCGGTCAGCGCAAAGGCCTTGATCGCGTTGGTGACGTGCGGAATGACCTGAACGGTCGCTCCAAGATAATCGCCGCGACGTTCATTGGCGATGATGTCGCGATAGATGCGCCCGGTGGTGACATTGTCCGACTGGCGCGCCGACACTCCGGTGAAGCGCTCGTAGTGCCCCAGGTCGAGGTCGGTTTCGGCGCCGTCGTCGGTGACGTAGACCTCGCCATGCTGATAGGGCGACATCGTCCCCGGATCGACGTTCAGATAGGGATCGAACTTGCGGATCCGGACCTTGTAGCCGCGCGCCTGGAGGAGCGTCCCGAGAGACGCCGAGAGAAGCCCTTTACCAAGCGAGGAGACCACGCCGCCGGTGACAAATATGAACCGCGCCATGGGAGTATGGGCTTAGGGATGTTGCCCCGCCTTGGGCAAGCCGGAAGGCAAAAAAAACTGGGGAAAGGCGGTTCGGCGGGCCGGGTCTGGCGGCTTATTGGGCGAGCGGAACCGCCGGAGCGCTCTGGTTGACCGGCGCCGAAGGGCCGGTCGCAGGCGCCGAAGGATTGGTCGCAGGCGGTGCTCCGAACGGCTGGACCGGAGCCGGGCTGTTCTGCTCCACAGGAGTCGCCTGATTGGCAAGCGACGTATCGATCTTGACCGGTTCGCGGGTCACTCCGGCAATCGCCGCCATTACGATCGACAAAACGATGAATGTTCCGCCCAGGATCGAGGTCGAGCGGGTGAGAAAGTCCGCCGCGCCGCGCGCCGTCATGAACCCGGACGAGCTTCCGCCGACGCCGAGCCCGCCGCCTTCGGAGCGCTGCATCAGGATCACTCCGACCAGCGAGACTGCAACGAGGGCTTGGACGATCAGAAGGAAGGCGAACATGACGGGCTTTCGAGTGGGGACCAGTTGCAGCGCGATCTAGGCGATCCCGCCCTCACCTTCAACTGGCCCGCCTTCAACTGGCCGACATTCAGCCGACGCTTGCCGCCTGGGCCGCGGCAACGATCGGAATGAAGTCGGACGCGGCCAGGCTGGCCCCTCCGACCAGCGCCCCGTCGACATCGCGAATTCCAAAAATCTCGTCCGCATTGGAGCCCTTGACCGAGCCGCCGTAAAGGATCCGCATCCGTTCTCCAGCCTCGCCATAAGCAGCGCGGAGGCGCGCTCGAAGCGCGGCGTGCATCTCGGCGATGTCGGCGCTCGACGGGACTTTCCCGGTTCCAATCGCCCAGATCGGCTCATAGGCAATGGCCAGCCCGCCCGGCGTCCCGCCAGAGACTTGCTCGGCATCGGGAAGCGACTGGTCAAGCTGCGCTTCGACAATTTCAACCGCTTTTCCGGTCTCGCGCACCTCCAGGCTTTCGCCAACGCACAGGATGACCTGAAGCCCGCCGGCAAGCGCGGCCTGCGCCTTGGCCCGCACTTCGCCGTCGGCTTCGCGCTGGCCTTCGCGCCGCTCGCTGTGGCCAACGATGGTCAGCGCCGCGCCGGCATCGACCAGCATGTGCGCCGAGGTGCAGCCGGTGTGGGCGCCCTTGCCCGCAAAATGGACGTCCTGGCCGCCAATCGCCAAACCGCCAGCCGAGCGCACCGCGCGCTCGATCAAAATCGCAGGAACGCACAGCGCAACGTCGACTGCCGGAAAGTCGCGCGCGGCGCTTGCGATCGACGCGATTTCTCCAAGATCGGCGGACACCCCGTGCATCTTCCAATTTCCGGCAACCAATTTTTTCACACGCACCGCCTCCCTTGCGTCAGGCGCCACTAGCGGCGCGGCTTGATGCGCGCCACCCCGGCTCCTAAAGCCCGCAAACCTTTCCCTTATTGCGTCCGGAACCCGATGCTCGCTTTCTTTCGTCGTATTACCGCTTCCCGGATCGGCCGCTGGTTTGCGGCGCTGGTCCTGGTCCTCATACTTATCGGCTTCGCTGCCGGCGACCTGGCGAACTTCGGGACGGGCAACATCGGCTTTGGCCTTGGAAGCTCGCAGCTGGCCAGCGTTGGCGGCGAGGATATTACCGAAGCCGAGATGAGGCAGGCGGTCGATCGGCAGCTCAAGGAAGCGCGCCAGCAGAACCCGACGGCCGATTTCGCAACGATATCCGCCGATTACGGACCGATCCTCGAAGGGCTGATCAACCAGAAGGCAGTGATTGCCTTTGCCGACAAGTTCGGCTTCCGACTGTCAAAGCGCCAGGTCGACGCCCAGATTGCCCAGATTCCCGGGGCCAAGGGAGTGAACGGCAAATTCGACCAGCGCACCTATGACCAGTTCCTGTCCAAGCAAAAGCTGACCGACTCCGAAATCCGCGAAATCATCGGCAGCGATTTGCTTCAGCGCTATTTGCTGGTGCCGCTGGTCACCAACCCGCGGCTGTCGGTCGGAATGGCCTCGCCCTACGCAGCAATGCTGCTCGAACAGCGCGAAGGCCAGGCGGCGGCAATCCCCGTCGGCAATTTCCGCGCCGGGCTGAACCCGACCGACGCCGACCTGCAGCGCTATTATGCGGCCAACCGAACCCGCTACATCGTTCCTGAACAGCGAGTCCTGCGCATTGCCCGAGTGTCGGGCGAACAAGTCGCAAATGTCACTGCAAGCGATCAGGAAATTGCCGCTGCCTACAATTCGGACAAGGCCGCTTATGCACCCAAGGACACGCGCTCGCTGCACCAGGCGGTGATGCAAAGCCAGGCCGCCGCGGCCGCTGTTGCAACCAAAGCCAAAGGCGGAACCGCGCTTGCCCTTGCGGCAGGATCAGCAGGCGCGCTCAGCACCCTCCCCGACCAAAGCCGCGATGGCTATTCGGCGCTTGCCGGGCCGCAAGCCGCGGCAGCGGTCTTTGCAGCTCGCCAGGGTGACATCGTCGGCCCGTTCAAATCGCCCTTCGGCTGGGTCGTGACCAGCGTGGATGCGATCAAGGCCCAGCCCGGCAGGACGCTTGACCAGGCGCGCGGTGAGATCTCCGCAAAACTGACCACGGCAAAGCGCAAGCAGGCGATCGAGGATCTCGTCGACAAGCTTCAGAACGCGACCGACGACGGCGCCAACTTCGACGAAGCAGCGGCCACGGCGAAGCTTCCTGTGACCTCGACCCCGCTGATCCTCGCCAGCGGGCAGGCCCGCGACGGGTCGTACAAGCCCGCGCCCGAGCTTGTCCCGGCGATCAAGGCCGGGTTCGATATCGTTCAGAACGATCCGCCCGAAATCGTCAATCTGGCGGGCGATCAGGGCTATGCAATGGTGTCGGCGGCCCGGATCGTGCCCGCCGCACCGGCCCCGCTTGCAACCATTCGCAATCGCGTAGCCGGCGACTGGATTGCCAGGCAAGCACAACAGCGCGCCAACGCCGCAGCGCGCGCGATCGTCGCCAAGATCGATCGGGGAATGCCGCTCGAACAGGCGATGAAGGAGGCCAAGGCCGGCCTTCCGCCGGTCCAGCCGCTTAAATATCGGCGGATCCAGGTCGCCACCGCGCAAGGTCCGGTGCCACCCGTCCTGCAAATGCTGTTCACCGTCATGGAGGGCAAAAGCCGGCTGGTCCCCGATGCCAAGGGCGGCGGCTATTTCATCGTCAAGGTCAACAAGGTCATTCCCGGCAACGCCTTGCTTCAACCGGCGCTGATTACTCGGATGCAATCCGAACTGGTTCAGCCGATGCAACAGGAATATGCCCAGCAGTTCGTTGCAGCGATGCGCGCCGAGCTCAAGGTCAAGCGCAACGATTCCGCGATCGCTGCGCTCAAGACGCGGCTGGCGTCGAGCGGCCAATAGCCAAACCCGGTAGCTAGGCCCATTCCCCGACCAAGGATTGACGGTCGCTATTTTGTTGCCTACACGTTCCCCGTTCGTTCCAAAACAGGCCGGATTTGGCCATCTGGGACAATGGGAGTGAAGGCCGATGCTCACCGCCAAACAGCGTGAATTGCTGCTGTTCATCGACTTGCGCCTGAGGGAGAACGGCATTTCGCCGAGCTTCGACGAGATGCGCGAAGCTCTCGATCTCAAGTCCAAGTCAGGGGTCCACCGGTTGATCTCGGCGCTTGAGGAACGCGGCTTCATCCGCCGCCTGGCCAATCGCGCCCGGGCGCTCGACATTCTCAAGCTGCCCGAAACCCGGGCCGAGGCCCGTTCTGACGGCACTGTCACTCCAATCCGCGCTGCTTCGTTGGGGCCAGCTGCCCTGCCAAGGGCCGCCAACGACACGGTCGACATTCCGCTTCACGGCCGGATTGCCGCCGGCACACCGATCGAGGCGCTTCAGGGCAGCGAGAATTTCTCGGTTCCAGCAGCACTGCTTGGCCCGGGCGAACATTATGCGCTCGAAGTCTCCGGCGATTCGATGGTCGAGGAAGGAATCCTCGATGGCGATTTCGCGCTTATCCGAAAGGTCGATACGGCGCGCGACGGTGAAATCGTCGTTGCATTGATCGATGACGAGGAAGCAACGCTCAAGACCTTCCGCCGCGAAGGCAATATGGTCCGCCTGGACCCCGCCAACCGCCAGTATGAAGCGCAGCGCTACGACCCGCGCCGAATCCAGATCCAGGGCCGCCTCGCCGGCCTCATTCGCCGCTACTGATTTGGCCGACGCCCGAGACGCCCGAATTGACTATGTCGAGCTGCCAAGCGCGACTGCGCACGAACTGAGCCGCGCCTTTTACACCAAGGCGTTCGGCTGGCGCTTCAACGATTACGGCCCGGCCTATTCGGCGACCACCAACGGCACCACCGACGTCGGACTTCAGGGTGATCCCGCCGATTCGTTGTCAGCGCCCTTGCCGGTGATCCGGGTCGACGACCTTCAAGCCGCGTTCGACTCGGTATCGAACGCCGGCGGAGTCATTGCCAAGCCGATCTTCGCCTTTCCTGGCGGGCGCCGGTTCCAGTTCATCGACCCTTCGGGCAATGAACTTGCGGTGTGGCAGGCGCTTGCTGACTGAAGGCCTGAGCGGCTGGCTGGCTGAACGACTGAACGGCCTTGCCACCCACGGGTGGTTGCCGACAAGCGCGGCGACACTCGCGATCCGCGGTTCCGCTCCAAGATAGATCGCAAGTCCGCCACTGCTCGCCAAGCTCGACCGGTCGAGCTTCAGCCAGCGCGGCTTGCACGTTCGCGGCAGTCGCCGTTCGGATATGGCGATGTCGGCCTCGCTGCAGGCGCGGGCCAGCACCGGCCAGTCGATGTAGGTCGCCGATCGCGTTGCAAGCACCCGCCAGTCGGTCGAACCTTGGCGGATCGCGGCGACGCAGGCTTCGGGCGAGCAGCGACTGAACCGGCGCGATTCAAGATCTGCCGGATCGCCGTCGAACCCCGATGCCTCGGCGATCAACCCCCGCACATAATCGCCGTCGCGGGCGCGCAGCAGAAACGGAGTGCCGCGATCGACCAGCGCAACATGCTTGCCGTCGCCGGTAACCAGCAGGTCGGGGGTCGGGCTTGTGAAGGCGGCGATTGCGCCAAGCATCAGCGGTGCAAGGCCGAGCAGCCGCCAGCGCGTCGCCCACAGGCACAGCCAGACTCCGCCGCCAACCATCATGATGAACGCCGTGCGCGACATCGACGGCATCATCGTCACTGCTCCGCTGGCCGATGCGACCCAGTGCGCAAGGCCAAGCAGGGCATCGATCGACAGCCCGCACAGATACCACAGCGGCCGGCCCAAGCCGATCGCATCGAGCAGCAATGCCCCGGCTTCGAGAGGCATGATGACGAAGGTGGTCAGCGGGATTGCAACGATGTTGGCGCCGACGCCATACAGGCCCGATCGGTGGAAATGGTAGAGCGCGAGCGGCGATAGCGCGAGCTCAACCGAAAGCCCGGTCGCGATCAATGTCCCGATCTCGCGCACGAACCGCATCGCTCGGCTCTCCTCGCGGCGCTGGAACAGCCGGCGAGCAAAGGGCGTCGAATGAAACGCCACGATCGCTGTGACCGCCGCAAAGCTCATCTGGAAGCTTGGACCGGCGACCGCTTCGGGCCGGAAGACCATCACTGCAAGTGCGCCCGCGGCAATCAGCCGCAGGCTCAGCGCGTCGCGTCCAAGCGCGATTCCGCCAAGCACCAGCAAGGCGGCGACGCAGCTCCGCACCGTCGGGACCTGGGCGCCGGTCAGAAGGGTGTAGCCGACGCCTGCAACCGCGCCCGCGCCCGCCGCGACAAGCACCAGGTTGAAGCGCAGCGCGAGGGATTCACTAAGCGCCAGCAGGCGCAGCGTCAGGAACATCGCAAAGCCGACCGCGGCGGCAATATGAAGCCCGCTGACCGACAGCAGATGGGTCAGCCCGCTGCGCCGCATCGCTGCCGCGTCGGCCTCACCGACCGAATTCTGGTCACCGGTTGCAAGCGCGATTGCAATGCCCCCCGGGCTTGCTGCAAGCCGCGCCGAGACTTGTCGGCGGAGCCGGTCCCGAACGCCATCGAGGCCGCTTGGAACCGCCGGCCGGACGACCGCCACCGGGCCAAGCGTCTTGCCCACCGCGCCAATCCCCCGAAACCAGGCGTCGCGGGCTAAATCATAGGTCCCGGGAAGCGCCATTGGCGGTGGCGGCGCAAGCCGCGCGCGAAGGCGAAGCTGCGCCCCCGGAGCAATGCCGGCCGGGAAGTCCTCCTCCTTGAGGGTCACGCGCAATCGCGGCGGCAGCTGTCGATCGGCGGTCCGCAAAAGCAGCCGCACCGACTGCCTCGAGGCGAGATGATCGACCGTCTCGACGCTGGCCGCGAAGCTTGCCACCACCGGCCGTTCAAGGACCGGCCGAGCAACCCACTCCGATCGCGCCCAGACCAGCGCGCAGCCAAGCATTGCGACCAGCGCGAACCAGCCGATCGCCCGACCAGTACGGCCCCTGCCGAACCCGAACCCCGCCACTGCAAGCCCTGCGGTCAGGCACAGGAACGCCTCCCACGCCACGGGGCCGGGCAGGCCGAACCAGCAGGCGATCCCGGTCCCAAAGCCAGCGACCGCCCACAGCGGAAGCTGCGCGCGCTCCGCCTCGAGAAGCGCTTCCAGCTCCTCTCCGGTCGCGGAAAACCACGCCTTCCAATAGCTCCGAGCACGCTGTGGAAGGAGCGCTTCCCTTTTGTTAGGGGCGCTCGTCCATTGCATTGCAGCATGAATTGAGAGCAATGCGCGCCCATGCGCAAGCGACAATGAGCCCAAGCGCAAGCGAGAATGATTTGAACAGCGTCAGTCCCAAGCCGGTCGTTACCCGTTTCGCCCCCTCCCCGACCGGTTTCCTCCACATCGGCGGCGCCCGGACGGCGCTGTTCAACTGGCTCTACGCGCGCCACCACGGCGGCACTTTTTTGCTGAGAATCGAGGATACCGACAAGGCGCGCTCGACGACCGCGGCGATCGACGCGATCCTCGACGGTATGCGCTGGCTCGGGCTCGATTGGGACGGGCAGGAATATTATCAGTCCGAATTCGCCGCTCGCCATTCCGAGGTCGCGCACGCACTGCTCGAAGGCGGCGCCGCCTACCGGTGCTACATGACGCCCGAGGAGCTGACCGCCCAGCGCGAGCGCGCGTCGGCCGAGCGCCGGCCGTTCCGAATCGTCAGTCCGTGGCGCGATGTCTCCGATGTTTCGGAGGAGCAGACCGGCAAGCCGTTCGTGATTCGCCTCAAGGCTCCGGGCGACGGCGAGACCGTGATCGACGACCAGGTCCAGGGTCGGGTGACCGTCCAGAATTCGGAAATTGACGATTTCGTCCTGCTTCGCTCAGACGGAACCCCGACTTACATGCTGGCGGTGGTGGTCGACGACCAGGACATGGGCGTAACCCACGTCATTCGCGGCGACGATCACCTAAACAACGCCTTCCGCCAGCTGTGCATCGTCAGGGCGATGGGCTGGCCCGATCCGGTCTACGCCCATGTGCCACTGATCCACGGGCCCGACGGCGCCAAGCTGTCCAAGCGTCACGGCGCGCTCGGCGTCGATTCGTATCGCGATGAACTGGGCTTGCTGCCCGAGGCGGTTGGCAATTATCTGCTCCGCCTCGGCTGGGGTCATGGCGACGACGAAATCATCAGCCAAAGCCAGGCGATCGACTGGTTCGACCTGGCGCATGTCGGCAAGTCGCCGTCGCGCTTCGACTTCAAGAAGCTCGAAAACCTCAACGGCCATTACATCCGCGAGGCGGACAATCAGCGACTTGCCGATCTGATTGCTCCGCGGCTCGAGCTAAGCGAGGATCAGCGCGGGCTGCTGGTCCGGGCAATGCCCGAGCTCAAGGCCCGGGCGCATAATCTCAACCAGCTTGCCGACGGCGCGCTCTTCCTGTTTGCGACCCGCCCGATCGCGGTCGATCAGGCCGCTGCCGAGCACGTTGCGGGCGATGGGCGCGATCTCCTGGCCGCGGCGCATGACGCTCTTGCGAAGGTTTCAAACTGGCATGCCCCGGCGCTGGAGGAAGCGGTCCGGGGGGTCGCCGAACGCCGCGAAGTGAAACTTGGGAAACTGGCGCAGCCGCTCCGCGTTGCACTTACGGGGCAAACGACCTCGCCGGGTATTTTTGATGTGCTTGCATTGCTTGGGCGAGAGGAAAGCCTCGCCCGGATCGCCGACATACTAGTGGAGCCGAACGAATGACCGACAAACAGGTGAAGCTGAACACCCCGGGGGGCGACTTCGACTTTCCGCTGATCGAAGGGTCGGTCGGCCCGCAAGTTGTCGATATCCGCAAGCTTTATGCCCAGACCGGCATGTTCACCTACGACCCCGGCTTCACCTCGACCGCCAGCTGCGACAGCGCGATCACCTATATCGACGGCGAAAAGGGCATCCTTCTCCACCGCGGCTACCCGATCGACCAGCTGGCCGAAAACTCGAGCTTCATGGAGGTCGCCTATCTGCTCTTGAACGGCGAGCTTCCAAAGAAAACCGAGCTCGACCAGTTTTCCTACACGATCAGCCGCCACACCATGCTCCACGAGCAGCTTGCGACCTTCTATCGCGGGTTCCGGCGCGATGCCCACCCGATGGCCATCATGTGCGGCGTGGTCGGTGCTCTCAGCGCCTTCTATCCCGATTCGACCAACATTAACGATCCGCAAGAGCGGATGATCGCATCGCACCGGCTGATTGCCAAAATGCCGACGATCGCCGCGATTGCCTACAAATATTCGATCGGCCAGCCGTTCCTCTATCCGCAGAACGACTTGAGCTACACCGGCAACTTCCTGCGCATGGCCTTTGGCGTCCCGGCCGAACCCTATGAAATCAACCCGATCATCGAACGTGCAATGCGGCGCATTTTCATCCTTCACGCCGATCACGAGCAGAACGCCTCGACCTCGACGGTGCGGCTTGCCGGATCGTCTGGCGCCAATCCATTCGCCTGCATCGCGGCCGGGATCGCGTGCCTGTGGGGCCCGGCCCACGGCGGCGCCAACGAAGCCGCGCTCAATATGCTTCGCGAAATCGGAACGACCGCCAATATTCCCAAATATATCGCCCGCGCCAAGGACAAGGACGACCCGTTCCGGCTGATGGGATTTGGCCACCGGGTGTACAAGAATTTCGATCCGCGAGCCAAAGTCATGAAGGCCACCGCCGACGAAGTTCTAAAGGAACTCAAAATCTCCGACCCGGTTCTCGATGTCGCGCTGGAGCTTGAGCGGATCGCACTTAGCGACGAATATTTCATCGAGAAGAAACTGTACCCCAACGTCGATTTCTATTCAGGTGTGATCCTTAATGCGATCGGCTTTCCAACCGACATGTTCACCGCCTTGTTCGCACTTGCACGAACCACCGGCTGGGTCGCTCAATGGAATGAAATGATCGCCGATCCTGACCAGAAAATCGGCCGCCCGCGCCAGCTTTACGTCGGTGCGCCGCAGCGCGAATATGTCCCCGTGGACAAGCGCTGACGTCGATTGAATCCGGCTGGGTCAGTTGCCCGGCAAGGTCAGTGTGAAGCGGGCGCCCTCGCCGGGCGCGCTGTCGAGCGTGACGTCGCCGCCCATTGACCGCGCCAGCCGCCGCGCGATCGCAAGCCCCAGACCGGTTCCGCCTTTGCGCGGATGAGCACGCTCGAACCGTTCGAATATCCGTTGCTGGTCGGCCTGTGCGATGCCCGCCCCCTGGTCGATGACGGTGACCGATGCAAAGCCCGGCGATTTGGCGAAATCCAGCCGGACCGAGCCGCCGCTGGGCGAATGATGGATGGCGTTTCCAACAAGGTTGACGAGGATCTGGATCGCGCCCCGCTCCTCCCCCTTGGCCTGAAGGCTCGCGATCGGCGCAAGCTCGATTGCAATGCCATGCTCCTCGGCCGAGGATTCAAGCATCACCACCGCTTCTGCCGACAGGGCCGCAAGGTCGATCGCGACCGGGGCCTGGACCGCGTCTGCGTTCATTCCGCGGACCACCGACAACAAATGCCGAGCGGCCGCTGCAATGTCGTTGCCATAGCTAGCGTAATCGCTTCGCAGCGGTCCGTCGGCGCGCTCGACGATCCGCTCGGCGCTGTCGATAATCCGGTCGAGCGGCGAACGCAGCACTTCGGCCAGCGCGTCGTCGAACAGGCTTGCCGGTGCGTTCGCGGACATCGGCGAAGCTGCGGACATTGGCGCGTTTGCCGAAGCAGTTCCGCGAAACCCGGCGAAATCACCCGCTGCGCTGGTCACGACCTGACCCTCCAGAACAAGCTCGCGCTCCTCGTTGCGGCGGCTTCGCGCGCGCTGTCCGGAAAAGCCGCGGCGCGCCGAAAGCGCGGAAATCAGCGGCATTTCTCCATCATCGTCCTCATCGAGGTGAACCAGGCGGGTCAACGGCTGACCGGCGGCCTCAGCCGGCCCGATCCCGAGCAGTTCGGCGAGGTCCGGGGACAGCGAAATGATCCGCAGTTCCTCGTCGGCGGCCCATTCGATCACTGCTTCGGCGCCATTGCCCTGGCTATCGCCGCCAACCATCGAGGCAAGGCGCGGACCAGGCGCGGGCCGAGCGGCCCATCCGTCGAGCACAAGCGCGATCTCGTCGCCTTCGGGGGTCGCAGTGACCCACAATTCAAAATCCTCGTCGGCCGAAGCTGCAAGCGCGGGCCGCGAAACCGGCGTTCCGAGCCTTCGCGCAAGCTGTGCGACAGCAGCGATCTGCGGCAGTGCGAGCGGCTGGCCGAGCGCCGATCCGGCGTCCTGCTGAAGCGCTTGAAGTTCGGCGTCCGCGGCAATCAGATGACCGCTTGCATCAAGCCGGCCAAGCACCGGGCGGGGATCAGACGGAGCGCTTGCCATATCTGCCCTCCAGCGCTGCAAGCGCCCGGCGATAGGCGGGCGGGCTTGCAAGTCGCGCCTGCCCCGCTGCCGCCTGCTGGTCGCCAATCCGGTCGAAGCGATCGAGTGCCGAACCGGGGTCGGCAATGCCGATGAGGTCGCCGACCGCTGCAAGTATCCCGGCGCTGAGCTGGCGCGAAGCACCGGCCGAGCGAAAGAACATGATGAGTTGCTCGGAGTCGCCGCACAGCAGTTCGTCGAGCGCGGTTTCGCCGGCGATTCCAGCGCCGCGCGCAAGCCCATGTGCAACGAACGCGATTTCGCCTTCGCTTGCAGCGGCAAGGATCAGCTGGTCGTCGAGCAGGCCGCGTTGATCGAGCAGGCGCACCAGCGCCCCCGTCAGCGCATCCACCGAACTATCGGGGTCACGCTCAGCGAGAACCCCGTCGGCGGCCTGGGCAAGCGCCCCGTCAACCTCTCCCGGCGCCGAACCCTTGGGCAGCTGGCGCGACAGCGCTGCGGCGATTGCCGGAACCAGCGTCTCGGCCAGCGGAGGGGAAAGGTCGTCGATTGCGACCATGCACTGGCCATAACGGTCGCGTCGCTTGCCTCGCGCGACAATCACCGCCATCGCCGCCGAAGCGACCTCACCGTCCTCGTGACTGACCAGCGCCTGCACGGCGCGCGCGTCGCGCCGCCCGGTTCGAAACCTTGCTCCAAGCGCAATGCGTTCCTCGTCGGCGCGCCTTGCAAGCAGTGCGATCAGTCGCGGCCGGTCGAACAGCCCGGCACCCGACAGCGTATCGACCAGTGCGGATTGGGCGTCGTCGTTGGCTGCTCCCAAGCCGACCGGCAGTCGGGCGCGAAGCTCGGCCGCGATATCGCCGACCAGGCAATCCAGCATGGCCGTCATCAGCGCCCGCTCCTGCTCGGTCAGCCGCTGTTCGGGGGGAAGGAAAAAATCGGTGACAATCGTCCCCAGCCGATCGCCCCCGGCGCCGCGGGCGGATGCGATCTCGTCAGCTGCTTGTGCAGCGAGCGGCCATTCTTCCGGAGTCATAGCAGTGCGGGCTTATCCGGCTTGCGTTAACTTCGCGTCAACTTGCGGGCGATGCCGAACGTGCTGAACGATGAAGAAACTAGCCGCCGCATAGAGCATCAGCGCCACCAGGCACAGCGTCCAGCCGCCTACCAGCGCCAGTGGGACAGCGGCGAAAATCGCGTTCCGGCGCGAAAACAGCCACAGCTCGCCGCCCTCGGGCATCGCCGCCTCCTCGATCTTCGCCGCCTGCGCAAAGGCGAGCAGCACCACCGCTGCGAGCAATGCCCCCCAGCCCCCGCCACCATGAGCCATCTGCCGCCAGCCAAGCCCGACCGCGGCCAGCCCCGCCGCGGGCCACAGTGCCGAGCGGCTCAGCATCCGCCCCCCAAGCGGCCGCAGGCGCAGGCTTGCAAGGCGCATCGCAACCAGGTCGAGTGGCGCTGAAACCAGCAGAGCGCCGAGCGCCGTGGCGGGCCAGCCAAGCACAAACCCGAGCGCGGCGCCAAGCGTCAGGATCAGCCCGGCCCAGATCAGCCAGCCCGGACGAACCGCGGTCTCCATCAGCCGCTCGGTCGCGAACTCCTCGACCGGCGGAGTAATGAAGCGGCTCGCCCAGTCGCTTCGAACGGCGCGCGATGCGGCCACCAGATTGCGCTGGAAGGTCTCGAGCTGCTCGGCCCGCTCGACCAGCAAGGGCTCGCCCCCGCCCTCTCCGACGCGAACCCGCCGAGCGCCTTCCTGAAGCGTTCGGCGCAGCAGCGTCGACTGAAAATCCCAGTCGCCAAGCATCGCCGCGGTCGAGGCGAGCAGATTGGCGTCGACCAGCGCCACCCCGGCCCAGCGCGATTCACCGTCGATTCGCTCGAACCCCGCGTGCTGCTCATCATCGGGCAGAGTGGCGATGGTTGGCTCGGGCTCGGCTGCAAGCTCGGCAATCAGCGATGCCGGGGCGGCGATTCCATCGCCGATCAAGAGAATCGTCGATCCGGCCTCGAACCGGCTTACGGCATCATCCAGCGCGCTGACCGCGACGACTGCGACTCCATCGATCCTGAGCCGCTCGAGCGCATCCTGAAGCGCTTGCGGAACCCGCTCGACCACGACCAGGATCGGCGCTGCCTCGGCTGCTGCGGCACAGCGCACCTGATATTCGAGCAGAGTTCGCCCGGCCAACGGAAGGAGCGCCCGAAGGCCCCCCGCCTCGTCCTCCTGATAAGCCCCGATCAGCGCCCCGACGCCCATTTTGATACAGCCCTTTTTACCTACCGCCCGATCATATCTCTCTAGGCGCTTCCGTGGTTCGTCAAAGATGGTAAACTGGCAATCGCCATGAAACACAGCCAGCAAACCAACCAGCACCCCGGCGAGCAGCGCGCCGATCCGCTTTCGGCGCTATCCGACCCGCTTGAGCCTCTCGAGCTGACCGCCGACCAGATCGCGCCCGACCCCTATCCGGCGCAACCGCTGGACCTCACCGCCGATCAAATCGCGCTCGATCCCTACAAGATGCAGCCGATGGAGGGCGCGGCACCGGATGTCGACGACCGGCGCGGCGCTGGCGGACGGCGAGTGCTGGCGTGGACGCTGGGTATATTTGCAGCAGCGTGGATCGCCTATACCGGCTGGGCGGCGGGCAAGGCCCTGTCGAGCGGCCCGATGGGTGCGCCGCAAATTGCCCAATGGCTTTCGATCGCAGCCGGACCGCTTGCGCTGCTCGGCCTTGCCTGGCTGACCTTCGGCCGAACCCGGCGCCGCGAATCGGAACGGTTCACGCGCTCGGTCATCTCCATGCGCCACGAAGCGCAGTCGCTCGAAGCCTTGCTCGAAGTGCTGTCGCAGCGGATCGTCGACAGCCGCAGTGAACTGGTCGCAACGACCAGGCAGCTGATGCAGCTGGGCGACGATGCAACTGCGCGTTTTGGCGGAATTACCCGCGAATTCGACGGGTCGAGCGAAAAGCTGCGCAAACATGGCGAAGCGCTCGACCGCGCCGCATTGTCAGCTCGAACCGATGTCGCGGTGCTGCTCGAAGACCTGCCGCGCGCCGAGCAGACCGCGCGCCTGCTGACCGAACAGCTTCGTGCCGCTGGAAGCGAATCGGGCAACCGCACCGCCCAGCTTGGCCAGCAGGTCAACGACCTTGCCCAGCGCACGCGCGAAACCGAATTGCTGATCGGCGAAGCAGTTGACCGGCTTGCTGCCCGGATGTTCGACGTCGAAAGCGCCGGCGCCAGCGCTGCTGTCCGGGTCGGCGAGGCCGACGCGAGCTTCAAGAACACGCTTGAGACCCTGTTCGACGGCGCCTCCGCGTCGCTCCAGGAAATCCGCAGCGGCATCGACGCCCAGTCCGCGGCGGTCGCTGCACTGGTCGGCCAGGCTTCATCCGGTCTGGGCCAGGCCGGGGCCGACGCCGCGCAAGCGCTTGCCGGGCATGTCGATCATGCCAACAGCGCCCTCGATGGCCTGTCGGGCCGGGTTGCCGAACAGGAACGCGCGTCGCAGCGAATGATCGCCGAAATCGACCGCGGACTGGTCATGATCGACGAGCGCTTCACCACCCTTGCCTCGCAGGGCGACGAACGCGCGACCCATTTCCTCGAATCGCTTGGCCGCGCCCGGACCGAACTCGACGGCCTCGCCGCGCAGGCCCTGTCGCAGGACAATGCGCTTGGCTCGCTGGCCGACCGGACTGCGGCGATCCGCGAAAGCCTCGACCGGCTGACCAATGACATTCGCGAGGAAGCCGGAGTCGCAATCGGCGAAGCGCAGGGCAGCGCCGACCGGCTTGCTGCAACCGCTGCGGCAATTCGCCCCGATATCACATCCATCAGCGATTCGGTGGCGCAGGCGAGCGACCGGCTCGACCAGGCCGCGAGCCTGGTCGACGACACCAAGGCGCGTCTCACCGGACTTGTCGATGGAGTCACTGGAAGCGTCGATGCGACCCGGTCCAAGCTCGGCGAACTGGCAGCAGTGATCGTCGAGGTCGAACGCGAGACGGCGAGCCTCACCGCGCAAACCGGCCCTGCGCTGGTGACTGCGCTGGTGCAAGTGCGCGAGGCCGCCGGTCAGGCGGCAATGCGCGCGCGAGAGGCAATCGAGAGGGTCATTCCCGACGCTACCGCAAAGCTTTCAGCCGAAACTCGCGACGCGCTCGAACAGGTCATTCGCGAAAGCATCGACGAGCGGCTTCGCGAGGTCGAGGGCGTAGCTGCCCGGGCCGTCGATAGCGCCCGCGCCGCGTCCGATCGGCTGACCCAGCAGATGCTTGCGCTTGGCCAGAGCGCAGCGGCGCTCGAAGCGCATATCGAGGACACCGACAACGACCGCCGGGCGCAGGAAAGCGAAGCCTTCGCGCGCCGCGTTGCGCTATTGATCGACTCGATGAATTCGGCCGCAATCGACGTCGGCAAGATCATGTCGGACGAAATCGACGACAAGGCCTGGGGCGCCTATCTGAAGGGCAATCGCGGCGTTTTCACAAGCCGCGCGGTGCGACTGATCGGGGGCAGCGAGACCCGCGCGCTTCGGGCTCATTATGAAACCGACATCGAATTCCAGCGCTCGGTCAATCGCTTCGTCCACGATTTCGAGGAAATGCTCCACCGAGTCCTCAACGAACGCGAAGGCGGGACCATCGCGGTGACCTTGATGTCATCGGACATGGGCAAGCTTTATGCAGCGCTTGGCCAGGCGATAGAGAAGAAGCGCTAAAGGCCCTGGTGCCGAGTGTAGAAATCGACGTCATCGGGCGTGATCCAGCCGTACGTCCAATTGGCATAATAAAGCGCGAACAGGACGAAGCCGAGGATCGCCGCCTTGCCGACATGGCGCATCAGGTTGAATCTGTAAGGCGCGCTATCGGCCTGGCCGGGCACCTTTGGGGTTCCGGCCTCCTCGTCGGTGCGAACACCGAACGGGAGCAGGATGAACGCGCTTGCTGCAAAGAACAGGACGTAGATCGCGATGATCGAGCTTAGCTCCATCGTTTAATTGGCGACCTTGATGAAGGTCACGTCGACCAGCGGCTTCTTGCCGGTCCACAGCGTCGCGCAGCGCCGAACCGCAAGCCGCACGGCTTCCAGCGCCTTGTCGCCATCTTTGTCTGGGCTGTAGGCCCGGGTCGCAGCATCGGTCGCGTCGGCGATGAAGTCGTCGTGATCTTCCTCGACCGGAACCCCGAACGCACGGACCAGCGGGTTGCCGGCAAGCACTCCGCGCGCCCGCACCGGAACCGCGACCGTGACCAGCCCGCTGTTCCCGATGCGCCGCCGCTGGCCAATGGTCGGGCCCTCGGCGGCAAGAATGACGTCCCCGTCTAGCACCAGCTGGCCGACCGCGACCTCATCGATCTTGCGTGGCCTGTCGGGGGCCAGGCGGACGACATCGCCATTCTTCTGGACCAGCGCTTGTCCGACACCGTTGGCAAGCGCGAGCCGCGCATGTTCGGCAAGGTGACGTGCCTCGCCGTGGACCGGAATGACCATCTGCGGCCGGATCCACTCGTACATCTGAATGAGTTCGGGCCGCCCGGGATGGCCTGAAACATGGACGTGCGCCTGCCGTTCGGTGACGATCCGGACGCCAAGGTCGGACAGCTGGTTCATGATCCGGCCAATCGCGACTTCGTTGCCAGGGATGATCCGCGACGAAAAGATGACCGTGTCACCCTGGCCCAGCTTGAGGTTGTGGGAGCCGCTTGCGACCCGGCCGAGCGCCGCCCGCGGTTCGCCCTGCCCGCCGGTGGCGACGATCATCACTTCGCTTGCCGGGAGGCGCATCGCCTCGTCAAACGAGATGGCCGGCGGAAAGTCCTTCAAATAACCGGTCGCCTGGGCAACGCGCAGGATCCGGTCGAGCGAACGGCCGGCAACGCACAGCTGGCGTCCGGCCTCGACCGCGACCCGGCCAAGCGTCTGGAGGCGGGCGGCGTTGGACGCAAAGGTCGTCACCATCACCCGCCCGGGGGCCGCTGTAACCGCCGCCAGAAGGCCCGGATGAACGCTTTCCTCCGATCCCGATGCCTGGTCCTGGAAGACGTTGGTTGAATCGCACACCAGGGCGAGGACACCCTGGTCGCCGATCGCGCTCAGGACATCGGTGTCGGGCGCCGGGCCAAGCACTGGAGTTTCGTCGATCTTCCAGTCGCCGGTGTGGAAGACGTTGCCGAACGGCGTTTCGATGAGCACTCCATTGCCTTCGGGAATCGAGTGCGAGAGGGCAACGAAGGTGACCCGGAACGGTCCAAGCTCGATCGTTCCGCCGCGCTCGACGAGGTTGAGCCTGACCTTGCCGGTCAACCCCTCCTCCTCGAGCTTGCCGGCGATCAGCCCGCAGGTGAACGGAGTGGCGTAAAGCTGTGCCTTCAACTCCTCGCCGAGATAGGGCAGCGCTCCGATATGATCTTCATGTCCGTGGGTCAGGACGATCCCGGCGAGGCTCTTGTGGCGGTCCTCGATGAACTTCAAGTCAGGCAGGATGAGGTCGATCCCGGGATGGTCGGGGCCGGCGAAGGTCAGCCCGAGGTCGACCATCAGCCACTGGCCGCGACAGCCGTAGAGATTGACGTTCATTCCGATCTCGCCCGACCCGCCAAGCGCCAGGAACAGCAGTTCTTCGCCCGGAATCATCGTTTTTGGGTCGATTTACGCGCCGCAAGGTCGGCAAGAAGGCTCAATCCCTGGATTGTAAGGTCGGGCTCGATCGCGTCGAAGGCGTCGGTGTGCTTGTCGAACAGGGTTGCAAGCCCACCGGTTGCAATGACCTTCACCGGGCGACCAATTTCGCCCTTCATGCGCTTCGTCAGCCCTTCGATCATGGCCACATAGCCCCAGTAAATTCCGATCAGCATCTGCCTTTCCGTGGTCCGGCCAATGACCGAATTGTTGTCTTCCGGCGCCTCTATCGCAATCCGGGGAAGCTTCGCCGCCGCATCGACCAGCGCGTCGAGTGAAAGGTTGATGCCCGGCGCAATTATCCCGCCTTTGTAAGCTCCGCTGCCGTCGACGACGTCGAAGGTTGTCGCGGTTCCAAAATCGATGACGATGAGGTCACCGGCGTGCCGCGAATGAGCGGCCATGACATTGAGCGCGCGATCGGCGCCGACGCTTTGCGGTTCGTCGACATCGAGCTTCATCGGCCACGCGGCCGCGCCCTGTCCGGCAATCAGCGGTTCGACCCGGAAATATTTGTTCGCGAGAACGACCAGATTGTGGAGCGCGCGCGGGACGACGGTGGCGATGATTACCCGGTCGACCTCGTCACGCGAATAGCCCTCGAGTTCGAGCAACTGGTGGAGCCATACCGAATATTGATCAGCGGTCCGGCGTGGGTCGGTGGCAATTCGCCAGCGCGCCTTGATCTCCCGCCCGTCGACCAGCGCGAAGACGAGGTTGGTATTGCCGGCATCGATGGCGAGAAGCATGGCCGCGCTCCTACCGGCGCCAAGCGCGCTTCACAACTCGACATCCCCGGCGCGGATGATGTCGAGCGAGCCGTCGTCGCGG
>JBDSSR010000276.1:0-2738 GCA_039928675.1 Sphingomicrobium sp.
TCCGAAAAGCACAGGATCGCAATCGATTATGGCGGCGGTACGGTGGCCTTTGCCGACCAAAGTGAGCAGCTCGCGCCGGGAACCGTGCGTGAAACGCCCGACGGCTGGTGCGTTCAGACCAAGGCCCTTGCCCGCTGGTTCGGGATCGGAATTCGTCCACTTACCGCGGGTTCGGCACTGCTCCTCCAGTCGGATAGCAAGCTGCCGGTCGAGCTGGCGGTCGAACGCTCGCGCAGGGCTGCGCAAATCCATCCCGCCCGCTTCGACTTGTCGGCCTTGCCCCAGGTTCGCATTCCGTATGCGATGTTCCGCGCTCCAGCTCTCGACGTCGTGGTCAGCGCGGGGGTCACGTATCGCGCGCGCGATGGCGTTCGGGTCGATCGCCAGACGTCGCTTTATGCCGCGGGCGAAATCGCCCGGCTGAGCTATGATGCGCAACTGTCGACCAACGCCAAAGGCGTGCCCAATCTGCTTCGGGTTCGCGCCTATCGCTCGGACCCGGACGGCAGGCTGCTCGGCCCGCTTCACGCCACCCATGTCGCCGGGGGCGACGTCGAGGGCTTCGACAGCCTCCTCACCGGCGCCGTTGCAGCGGGGCGCGGAGCACTGGTCACCAACCGGCCGCTGACTGCTCGCGCGGCCTTCGATCGGACTCGGTTCGAGGGCGATCTGCCCAGCGGGTGGGAGGCCGAATTATATCGCAACGGCGAGCTTCTGGGATTTGCGAAATCCGATTCGAGCCAGCGCTATGTATTTGATAATATTCAACTCCTTTACGGAGACAATCGGATCAAGATCGTTCTTTACGGCCCCCAGGGGCAGGTTCGGACGCGCGAGGAAAGCGTCAATGTCGGCCAGAACAACGTTCCCGCGGGCAAAACCTGGTACTGGGTTGGCGCGAACCAGCCTGGCCGCGACCTCGTCTCGCTCGAGAAGCCCCCGGACGGACGGCAATTACCAAAAGCCCAGGCTACGGTATCGGTGGAGCACGGAATCGACGATCGCACGTCGGTTGGCGTGCTCGCGCGGGAATTGCTGATCGATGATGAACGGGTCACCTTCGTTGAAGGAACGGTCCGGCGATCGATCGGCAGCATCCTTGTCGAGATGGGCGCTGCGCGCGAGTCGGGCGGAGGCACCGCAGCACACGCCCAGCTGCTTGGTCGAATTGGCGGAGTGAACATTGCCGCCGAGGCGCTTGTTGCGAATGATTTTCATTTGCGGGGCGCCGACAGGCAGTCGGTCCGTGAATATCGTGCCGGGGTGGATGCGCCGATCCGGCTTGGCCGGACGCTGATTCCGGCGCACGCCGATGTCCATCTGGTCGATCATCGCGACGGAACGCGGCAGCTTGAGGGCACCGGCCGCATTGCCGTCAATTTCGACCGCTTCAATCTGGCAACCGATGTCCGCTATCGGCGCAACTTTGTCCGTGATGGCCCCTCTCCGCCAGGCGAAGTGAGGGCCGACTTGATCGGCAGCGGGCATGTCGGCCATGTTCGCCTGCGCGGCTCGGCCGGGTTCGACCTGTCGCCGATCGCCCGCTTCAGCGTCGCCGAACTTTCGGCTTACTGGTCCAGATCAGAGAATGTCGATTGGGAGGCCGATCTTGCCTACGAAGCCGAGGCCAATCGTGCCCGCGGACGTTTAACCCACGTCAGCCGGCTCAACCGGATGGCCATCGCATTGTCCGCCGAGGCCGCCACCGACGGCGCAGTCGCGGTCGGAGTCAACCTCAGCTTTTCGCTCGACCCGACGCGCGGGCTTGCCTTGTCGCGGCGACCGCTGGCGCAATCCGGGTCGATCCACGCGACCGTTTACCGGGACTTCAACGACAATGGCGTTCGCGATCCCGGCGAGCCGCTCGAGAAGGGGGCATTGGTAACCACCGGGTCGGTCCAGTCATTGCAACCGACCGATGCCAAGGGCGCGGTGACGGTCGGCGGGCTGACAGCGTTCAATCCGGTCGCGGTCAGCATTGACCAGACCAGCCTTTCGGATCCGATGCTGACGCCACGAACCGCGCTTCAGGTCGTGGTCCCTCGCCCTGGCGTTCCGGCCGAAGTGGAGTTCGGCCTGGTTGGCGGCGGCGACATCGAAGGCGCAGTGATCAAGAGTGGCGGGCTGGGCTTCGAAGGCCTCGACCTGCAACTCATTGACGCAACCGGGAAGGTCATCGGCGCTGCCCGAAGCGACTTTGACGGCTTCTTCCTGTTCGAGCGCGTGGCGTACGGCCAGTACCGGGTCCGGGTAAGCGAGGCTTCGGCATCGGCCGCCCGGATCGAGGCCGAACTCGGGACCACTGTTGCGGTCAGCGCAACGCATTCGGTGGCGCGGATCGGTACGATTCAGGTCCGGCCGATCGCGGCGGTCGCCTCGGCTGGTCCGGGCAGGCCGTCGGCGTTGAAGTGACGCCCGATCGCCAGGACCGCCGAGGTCCTGTCCGTCTGCTGGTGCGGTCGAGAAGACTCGAACTTCCACGGCCTTTCGGCCACAGCGACCTCAACGCTGCGCGTCTACCATTCCGCCACGACCGCACGTAAGCAAAGGCAAGGAGAGAAATCCCGCCACTGGCAAGGCGCGGCCCCTAGCAAAGGCCTATGACGCGCGCAATGGCGCGACCCTGCGGCAGGACCGGTCCGGAATGGCACAATCCTTAAAGCGGCGTTTACCAATTCGGCGCGATCGCGTTAGTGTTGGATATGGTCTTCGTCATCGCCCTGGCAGCAGTCGTTTCG
>JBDSSR010000277.1:0-8268 GCA_039928675.1 Sphingomicrobium sp.
CGCTGAACAGTTTGAGCCGAAGCTCGCCATTGATGCCGTGGGCGCCGGCGACCGCGGCAAGCGCGATCCGGCGCTCACCACGGTCGTCCGAAGCGCTCAATTACTCCGCCTTCGCTTCGGTTTCGGCGGTATCGGCGCTCTCCGTCTGGGGCGAATCCTCGGTCGGCGGCGCAACCTCGTCCGCGCCTTCGGCCGGATCGGCAGCCGACTTGCCCTCGTCCGTGGCATCGGGGGTCGCATCGGGCTGATCGGCGACAGCTTCTGCGGCAGCGGATTCCTCGGCCGGAGCATCGGCGGCTGCGGCTTCCTCAGCCGGAGCTTCGGCGGCTACGGCTTCCTCAGCCGGAGCCTCGGCGGCTGCGGCTTCCTCAGCCGGAGCTTCGGCGGCAGCGGGCTCTTCGGCTGGCGGCGCGTTGGCAGCAGCTTCGGCAGCTTCAGCGGCCTCAGCCTCCTTGGCGGCGCGTTGCTCGACCCGCTCCTTGGCCTTTTGGCCCGGTACGGCCTTGTTCGGATTGTTGCGCGCCGGTCGCTCCTTGATGCCAGCCGCATCGAGGAAGCGAAGCACTCGGTCCGACGGCTGTGCACCAACCGAAAGCCAGTGCGTAATCCGGTCGGCGTCGAGCTTGATGCGCTCGGGCGAATCCTTCGCAAGCAACGGGTTGTAAGTGCCGACCTTCTCGATGAAGCGGCCGTCGCGCGCGTTGCGACTGTCGGCAACGACGATGCGATAATAAGGACGCTTTTTTGCGCCACCGCGAGCAAGACGAATTGAAACTGCCATTTTAATATTCCTTTTCAGTGAATTCGATTATTTCTTTGAAAACTTGTCGAAGCCGGGCGGAAGGTTGAACGCTTGTCCCCCGCCGAGGCCTGGAAGGCTTGGGCCGCCGCCGCCGAGCCCGCCTGGCGGAAGCGATCCGGGCGCCATCCCGCCGAGTGCGCCTTCAAGGCCACCCTTGCCAAACATCGCCGCGAGCTTTCCGAACCCGCCCATTTTCTTGAGGCGCTTCATCACGCTCGCCATTTCCTGATGCATCTTGAGGAGCTTGTTGATCTCCTGAACCGTGGTCCCCGATCCCTTGGCGACGCGGATCTTGCGCTTCGCGTTGATGATCTCAGGCCTCAGGCGCTCCTTTGCGGTCATCGACGACAGCATCGCTTCCATATGTATGAGCGCCTTGTCGCCTGCGCCCCCTTGAGCAGCGTCCATCGCGCCCTTCATGCCCTTCATTCCGGGCATCATTCCGGCAAGCGCGCCAAGACCGCCCATGCGCTGCATCTGGCGAAGCTGAGACCACAAATCGTCGAGGTCGAATTTGCCCTTCGCCATCTTGGCGGCGAGCTTCTCGGCATCCTCGATCTGGATCGTCTCGGCGGCCCGCTCGACCAGGCTGACGACGTCGCCCATGCCGAGAATTCGCCCGGCGACCCGATCGGGATGAAACGCCTCGAGCTTGTCGATCCCCTCGCCCACCCCGGCGAACTTGATCGGCTGGCCGGTCACGGCGCGCATCGACAGCGCAGCGCCCCCGCGGGCATCGCCGTCCATTCGCGTCAAGATCACGCCGGTCAGAGCGACCTGCGCGCCAAAACCTGTGGCGACGTTGACCGCGTCCTGGCCGGTCAGGCTATCGACCACAAGCAAGGTTTCGGCAGGCGTCGAGACCGATGCGACCGCCTTCATCTCGGCCATCAGCGCGTCGTCGACATGAAGCCGCCCGGCGGTGTCGAGCAGGACGACGTCATAGCCCTGAAGCCTGGCCGACTGAACCGCGCGCTTGGCGATATCGACCGGCTGCTGCCCGGCGACCACGGGAAGCGTATCGACCCCAGCCTGGCGACCGAGCACCGCGAGCTGCTCCTGGGCCGCTGGGCGAGCGACGTCGAGCGAGGCCATCAGGACCTTCTTGCGCTCGCGTTCGGTCAGCCGCTTGCCAAGCTTGGCCGTGGTTGTGGTCTTGCCCGACCCCTGGAGGCCGACCATCATGATCACCGCCGGCGGCGCAACCGAAAGGTTGAGATCGGCGGTTTGTGACCCGAGCATTTCAACCAGCGCGTCATTGACGATCTTGACGACCATCTGCCCCGGCGTGACCGATCGAAGGACGTCCTGACCGACCGCTTTCTCAGTGACCTGATCGACGAAATCGCGAGCGACGGGCAGCGCCACATCGGCTTCGAGCAAGGCCACGCGGACCTCGCGCATCGCCGCGCGCACGTCGGTTTCGCTGAGCGCGCCGCGCCCGCGAAGCTTGTCGAATACGCTGCCAAGCCGATCGCTCAACGAGTCGAACATTGCAATTCCTCATCAAACCCACGGACAAAACGCAAAAGTCGCCGGCGGGTGAAACCTCACCGGCCAGCGCGCCCCGAAAGGCCTCAGCGATTGATGTCCGTAAAGACGAGCCGCGCCCTACGCGAGCGGTCACCAAGGGTCAAGGTTTTGCGGGTCCCGGTTCCAGCACCGAACAGCAGATCGTCGCGTTGGTTTTCACGACACCGCCTCGGCAACGAGCGGGTGGCACTCGTGGACTGCCTTCAGTTCGTCGGGCGACATGCCATCGGGCTGGCTGGCCGCGATGCCCAGTCGGCGAGCAATCGCATAGGACACCACCAAATTGTTGTGGATGGTCGAATTGAGCTGGTGCGCGGCGGTCATCGCCCCGTGGAGCTTGCGGCGATCATCGAGGCTCACCGGGCCGCGCACTTCGAACGGCGCTAGCCCCGCCCACAGCTCGCGCTCCCGCTCGCGATTGCTTTCGTTGTTCGCCAGCTCGTCGTAAAACTCGGCATATTTTGAGCGCGCCGCGTCGGGCAGAGCCGCAAAGACCGCCGCATCGCGATTGTCCCATGCCGAGCGGTACAGGCTGAAGTTCAGTGGTCGCCGCGTATCCGCCAGCGCTGCCGCAGAGCCATCCGCCAGCCAGTCCACCCATGCCGAGAGCTGGGCCAGCCGGCGCTCTGTGCACGCAGTCCCCTGGTCGCGATAATGATAAATCCACAGGTTATGCGCAATCTCGCTATTGATCGTGGTGCGGAACGTGGCGACGTCGCGCCGGGTCCGCATCTGCTCAACCGCCTGTTGCGCGCCAAGCGCCACAAGGACGCCAAGGACCACCACTCCCACTTCGCCGAAGAATACGCGCCAGCCATGCAGCGGACTGAACTTGGCCAAACGGGTCATCGGCTGGTTCAGCTTCCAGAGCGGCCGCCGCCGCCGGGTTTGCCGCCGCCACCCGAACCACCGCCATCACCGCTACCCTTGGGGGGACGGCCGCCGCGGCGATGGCCGGTCGCTGGCCCGCGCGGAGGCCCGCGGCGATCACCCGGTCCGGAACGCTGCCTCTCGGGAACCCGGTCGATCGGCCGCGACTGCTGCAATTGCTGCCGCGGGCCAACCGCATAGCCTTCTTTCAAAAGGCTGTTGAAGGCCGTCCGCGTGCTTTCCGCGATCTGGTCCTGAAGCTCCTTGGGCAGGTCGGCAAAGGTCACGTTGGCGTGGATCGCCTGGACGTCGCGCAGAAGCTGGTTGGGAAGCCCGCCGGACGCGCGCTTGAGCGCCTGAAGCGCCTCGATCACCGCCGAGAAGATGACAGACTGCATGACGTCGGTAGCCGCTCTCTGCATTTCACCCTCGCTAGACTTGGCCCAAGCCGCTCCCTAAGTCGCGGCGATGCGGCGTCACTTCCACAAGATGCACGGTCTCGGCAATGATTTCGTGATTATCGATGCGCGAGAGAGTCCCTTCGACGTCACTTCGTCACTTGCCCGCGCCATCGCCGACCGCCGCACCGGCGTTGGCTGTGACCAGCTTATCGTGCTTGAGCCCAGCGACACCGCCGACCTTCGGATGCGAATCTGGAACGCCGACGGCGGTGAGGTCGAAAGCTGCGGCAACGCGGCCCGCTGCGTCGTCGAGCTTACCGGCGCGACCAGCCTCGAAACCGCCGGCGGCCGACTCGAAGGTGCGGTTCTGGGAGCGCAGGTCGAGGTCAACCTGCCCGAGCCCAGCTTCGCCTGGGCTAACATTCCGCTCGCCTTTGGGATGGACACCGCGGCCCTGCCAATGGCCTGGGGCCCGCTTGAGCATCCAATGGCGCTCAACGTCGGCAATCCGCACCTCATATTCTTCGTGCCCGATGCGGCTTCCGTCCCGCTCGACGAGCTCGGGCCGCGGATCGAGCATGACGCAGCCTTTCCCGAGCGGATCAACGTCAATGTCGCGCAGATCGTCGGCGAACGCGTCAGGCTCCGGACCTTCGAGCGGGGCGCCGGCGAGACCCTGGCGTGCGGCACCGGCGCCAGTGCAAGCGCGGTCGCAGCGATCATGACTAGGCGCCTGCCCTCGCCCGTCGAAGTCGACATGGCGGGTGGCTCGCTGACCATCAGCTGGGCACCCGGCGAGCCGATCCGGATGCGCGGGAGCGCAACGCATGTGTTCGAAGGCGAGCTCGATCTCGATGCGCTCGGAAGCGGCGGCGAATGACGGCGGAAACCATCACGCTCGGCTGCCGTCTCAATTTTGCAGAAAGCGAGACGCTTGCGCGGTCGGCCCCAGCCGACGAGCAATGGGTGATCGTCAACAGCTGCGCGGTGACCAACGAGGCGGTTCGGCAGACCCGGCAGGCGATCAGGCGCGCGCATCGCCAGCGGCCGGACGCGAAAATCCTCGTCACGGGCTGCGCGGCGGAGCTTCAGGCCGAAGCCTTCGAGGCCATGACCGGGGTGTCGCGCGTTGTCGGAAACGCCAACAAGCTCAATGCCTTCGTCGAAAATGGCGTCATGGCGCCAGCGGGCCTGATCGCGCGGGTCAAAGGCTTCGTCGCGATCCAGACCGGATGCGACCACCGCTGCACCTTTTGCACCATCTGGAAAGCGCGCGGACCAAGCCGCTCGCTGCCGTTCGAGGCCGTTCGCGACGCGGTCGCCCGCCAGATCGATCGCGGCGCAAGCGAGATCGTCCTGACCGGCGTCGACATCACCGATTATGAGGGCGGGCTCGGACGGCTGTGCGAGCGGTTGCTTGGCGCCGAACCACGGCTTGAGCGCCTGCGCCTGTCATCGCTCGACAGTATCGAAATCGACGATGTGCTGTTCGCGCTGATTGCCGGCGAGCCGCGGCTGATGCCCCATTTCCACTTGTCGCTGCAGGCCGGCGACGACCTTATCCTCAAACGCATGAAGCGCCGTCACAGCCGCTCCGACGCGGTTCGCACGGTGGCCCGGATCAAGGCCGCGCGGCCCGACTCGAGCATCGCCGCCGACCTTATCGCAGGATTTCCCACAGAAACTGAAGATATGGCAGTGAACACACTGAAATTACTTGATGACTGCGATATTGTATCTGCCCACATCTTCCCCTTCTCGCCGCGCGCGGACACACCGGCGGAACGCATGCCGCAAATCAATCGCGAAATCGTCAAGGCGCGAGCGGCAAGACTTCGAAGCGCGGCCGCCGAACGGCGCCGCCACTGGCTCGCCAGCCTGATTGGCTCGACCCGGCACGTTCTGATCGAAGGCGCAGGCATCGGCCACACCGATCATTTCGCGCCGGTCGCGATCGACGGCCCGCTTGGCAAATCCGGCCCAGCCCGGATCGTCGCAAGCGACGGCGAGCGACTGACGGCGGTCTGGGCATGAGTATGCGGACATGAGCTGGCTCGACCGCCTTCGCGGCGGTTTCTCCAAGACCGCCGAGCGGGTCGCCGACAATCTTTCCGGGATTGCCAGCCGTGCGGCGTTGGACACCGCGACCCTCGACGATATCGAGGAAGCTCTGATCGCGTCGGACCTTGGTCCTGGAGCATCGCGCCGCATTCGCGAAGCCATCGCTGCCCGACGGTTCGAACAGCTCGACGAGCGCGGGCTTCGAACGATCCTTGCCGAAGAGATCGAGAAGATTCTCGCTCCGGTCGCCAAGCCGCTCGAAATCTGGGGCTTTCCGCGCCCCCATGTCATCCTCGTCATTGGCGTCAACGGATCGGGCAAGACCACCACCATCGGCAAGCTCGGGCATTGGCTCAAAGAACAGGATTATGGCGTGCTTCTCGCCGCCGGCGATACCTTTCGCGCGGCCGCCATCGAACAGCTCGACATCTGGGGCAAGCGCATTGGAGCGCCGGTTATTTCGGGCAAGGAAGGCGGAGACGCTGCCGGGATCGTGTTCGACGGGGTCAGGCAGGCCACCGCGCAGGGCATCGACGTGCTGGTCGTCGACACAGCCGGGCGGCTTCAGAACAAGACCCATTTGATGGAGGAGCTTGCCAAGATTCGCCGAGTTCTCGGCCGGATCAATCCCGAAGCGCCGCAGGACGTGCTGCTGGTGCTTGACGCGACGACCGGCCAGAACGCCCTTGCCCAGGTCGAAGTGTTCCGCGAGACGGCGGGCGTGACGGGATTAATCATGACCAAGCTCGACGGGACCGCGCGCGGCGGAATCCTGGTCGCCGCCGCTGAAAAATTCGGGCTCCCGATCCATGCCATCGGGGTTGGCGAGCAGGCCGACGATCTGAGGCCCTTTGATCCGCGAGCAGTAGCCCGTGCGATTGCCGGGCTTGCACCCGAATGAGCAACGAGAAACCGCGCGGTTCTTCGTGGACGCTACTGCTCGATTATGGGCCCCTCCTCGTATTTTTCGCGGCCTACAAGCTCGCGGGCTCCGGCCTTCAGGGCTCGCTTGCAGGGACACTGGCATTCATGGTTGCGGCGGTGATCTCGATCGCCATCGGGCTGATCGTCGTCAAGCGCGTGTCGCCAATGGTCTGGATCTCGACGATCCTGATCGTCGGCTTTGGTGCATTGACACTCTATCTTCGCGATCCCCGCTTCATCCAGCTCAAGCCGACCATGATCTACGTCGGCTTTGCAGCCATGCTTGGCGGCGGCCTGTTGCGCGGCAAGGCGATGCTCAAATGGCTGTTCGGGCCGGCCTTCCCCGGACTTACCGATGAAGGCTGGCTCAAGCTTAGCCGCAACTGGACCTTTTTTTTCCTGGTCCTGGCAGTCGTAAACGAGGTCATGCGGGCTTATCTGAGCTTCGACACCTGGTTGACGCTCAAGGTCTGGGGGGTTTCGATACTCTCGGTTTTGTTCGCGATCGCAAACATGCCGATGTTGCTTCGCCACGGACTCGATCCCGAGATGAAGGCTGAAGCAATCGGCGAGGCCCCGATCGAATGACCAACTCCCAATCCGGGCCGATTCTCTCGATCCGCGGCCTTCACAAGGAATATGGCACCGGGACGGTCGCACTGAAGAGTGTCGACCTCGACATCACCCGCGGAGAGATTTTCGCGCTTCTCGGCCCCAATGGCGCGGGCAAGACGACGCTGATCAACATCGTGTGCGGCATCGTCACGGCAAGCGGCGGCGAAGTGCTGGTCGACGGCAAGAACTGGCAGAGCGACTATCGCCACGCCCGCGGCCGGATAGGCCTCGTCCCGCAGGAACTGACCACCGACGCCTTCGAAAGCGTGTGGAATACGGTCAGCTTCTCGCGCGGTTTGTACGGCAAGCCGCGCGACGATGCCCGGATCGAGGATCTGCTCCGGCGCCTGTCGCTGCTCGACAAGCGAAAGACGATCATGATGCACCTTTCGGGCGGGATGAAGCGCCGGGTGATGATCGCCAAGGCGTTGAGCCATGAACCCGACATCCTGTTCCTCGACGAACCGACCGCGGGGGTCGATGTCGAGCTTCGCCGCGACATGTGGGAGGTCGTCCGGATGCTCCGCGACCAGGGGACGACGATCATCCTCACCACCCATTATATCGAGGAAGCCGAGGAAATGGCGGATCGCGTCGGAGTAATCTCCGGCGGCGAGCTGATCGCGGTCGACGAGAAAAAGAGCCTGATCGCGCGGATGGGCAAGAAAACGCTGGAAATTGCGCTGGTCGACCCGATGGCGGTGGTCCCGCCCGAGCTTGGCGAATGGGACATCAAGCTGGCCGATGGCGGACACGACCTGCATTATCAGTTCGACAGCCACGCCGCCCGCACCGGAATCGCCTCGTTGATGCGTGCGCTTGGCGACCTGGGCATCGCCTACAAGGATTTGTCGACCCATCAGTCGAGCCTCGAGGACATTTTCGTCGAGCTGGTCCACCAGCCACGGGCCAAGGGAGATCGCCCGGCATGACCGGACAGCGCATGAACCGCCACGGAATCGCCGCCATTTACACCTTCGAAATGGCGCGCTGGAAACGTACCCTGTGGCAGAGCCTGATCACGCCCGTGATCACCACCGCGCTCTATTTCGTGGTGTTCGG
>JBDSSR010000278.1:0-3135 GCA_039928675.1 Sphingomicrobium sp.
TCGTCGGTCAGTGCGGCCACGCCGGGCTCGAAATAGGGCCGCTCGCGCCGCTCTACCTCACAGCGGCGAAGATCGACTTCGACCTGGCGCATGGCGTCGTCAAGCGCGTCGGCGGCGCACTGGGCACGAGCGTCGTCGCCGGGCCCGACAATCGCTCGAAACGGGGGCAGAAACGGCGCATCGTCGGGGGCCTGGGATGCCTCCTCATCGAACAGCGACACGATCAGCACGTGCCCGAAATGCGAGCGCATCTCGGCGACCACGGCCTGGACCGCCGATGCCGCGACAAGGTCGTCGTCGGGTTCCCACACGACGTAAGCTGGGCTGTTCGTCGCAGTGCGCCGGGCGACGCTGTTCGCGGGGTCGGCGGAGCGGTGGAGAATCAGGAAATGGAGCGGCCGGTCGATGTGCACCCGGCCGGTCGCGCCGATCTTCTGCCGAAGCGATCCAGTGGACGTATATTCGGCCACGAACGGGTCGGGCGAAGTCCGCTCCGGCTGGCCCGTCATTGGCCGAGCAAAGCCTCCGCCCGCTGCGCGATATGGGCAATTAGCCGACGCATCGCGTCGAGTTCGGCCGGATCGGGCTCCCCGGTCCATTCGTCCATAAAGAACTTCTTGAATTCGAGCGCGATGGCGCATGCTTTGCCTGGGTAGCGGTCGTGGATGAACCGGGTCTGCTCGCCCTTGCCCTGGAACGCGATATTCTCGCGCACATCAAGGCGGCGTCCGTTGAATTCGAACGCGCGCATTTCGTCGATCAGCGGATCGAGCAGGAGGGTCCACTTCTCGCGCGGCATAGAAAACGTCCCGATGTTGATGTCGGGGGCCATATCCTGCGCGGTGGTATCGCCGGCAGGACCGTCACGACGATGATTGTAGCTGTGGACGTCAATCACGACGAACCGCTGGTGGCGAGCCGCGACCCCGTCGAGCAACGCCGCGAGCGAGCGGTAATATTCGGCATGAAGCGCCAGCGACGCTCGTTTTAGCGCGGGGTCGCAGCGGTCGTCGTGCCACACTTTGAGGCCCCAAGACTGCTCGGCTGTCTCATAGACCGCGTCGTCAGGCCCGCGATTGAGGTCGAATTCAAACCGCGAGCGATGGACGATGATATGGGCGGGCACATCGAGCACCGACTGGCCGGTGAACGGGTCTTCCTCGCGCAGCCGGCCGTCGTCTTCAAGGGCCATGGCCGCCGCCACTTCCGGCCGCAGGTCGTGGCCGTCGTGAATCGCGGTCGCAACCACCGCGCCGGGGCCGTGGCGCACGGTCCACCACGGCCGTTGTAGACAATTGTTCGATCGGTTCATGAGTGACCAAGCGCTTTGTGGCCGGATCGGTTGCGGGCACTTCGCTATTTGAGTCAGGTCAGATCAAAAGGCGAATGTCCTCAATGGGTGAAAAACGGACACCGATGTCCTGGCGGCGGCGAGATGGCAGGTACGCCCTGACCGTTGTCCACGTCTTGAAATCTCACCATTGATTCACAAGATTTTTCTACTCCCTCCCGCTCCCGTGGTCAGTCCAGGCAGCAAGAGGGCGTCGCCTCCTGCGAGGCGACGCCCAAACTTTCAGTCTCAACGCTTACGCGTGGAACAGATAGTCGCCGGTATTCACGACATTGTTCGAATGAATGAACATGTCGGCAGTGCCGTTGTGATCGGTGTCGATCTGCACGTTGTGAGTCGAGCTGTTGTACGACACGTAGGCGGAAGTTGCGCCGGCTACCGTGCGAAGATCGATCCGGTCGGAACCCGATGCGAAGTCGTTTATGGTATCGGTCGACCCGTCATTGGCAAAGACGAACAGATCGGCACCGGTCCCGCCGATCAGCGTATCGTTGCCGCCAAAGCCCTGGAGGACGTCGTCACCGCCGCCACCGTTGAGCACGTTGGCGACGTCATTGCCCCACAGAAGGTCGCGGGCCGAGCCGCCGGTCGCGTCCTCAATGATGGAATTATAGGCAATCGCGACATTCTGATATTCGGTCGTGGTGATTCCCGATACTGGCGTCGACCCATAGAGCCCGAGGTCCTGGGCAATGCGCGCTGCATTCCCGTTCTGGAAACTGGTCATGACGGCCTGCGTGTAGGCAGCGTCGTAGGTGCCCCAATCCTCGCCCGAGATCGACGTCAGGTTGTCGAGATATGCCTGCGCTTCCGCCGCGGTTGGCAAGCCGCCGCCGATCGAACTGAAGGCGCCGGGATGGAGATCAACGAACTGCGACACGTTGAAACCGGACAGGTCGATTTTGTCGTGGCTTCCGCCGGCGTCGTAGATGGCCAGCATCGGGTAGTGATTCTGTGAGAAGTCGAACAGGTTATCACCGGCGTTCGAATTGAACCCGTAGGTCGTGTTACCGGTCCGGGTTGTCGGGTCCGCGCCGTAGATCGACTGGATGGCGACGATGTCGTGAAGCATCGGCGTCTGGGCGTAGGTATACAGCAAAGCATCCCAGTTAACGGCGCGCGTGCCGGTGATGCTGGCGCTCCAGTACGACATGATCGAATATTGGGTCGTGTCCTGCGCGTATTCGGCACCGTTCTGATAGGTCACGGCAAAACCCGGACCAAAGTTATAGGCGCCCGGATGGCTGAGGCCCAAAGCATGGCCCGATTCATGAACCATCGTGTCCCAGCCGTAGCCGCCGTTCGGGTCGAGCCACTGGTTGGTCCAGTTTGCGCTAGGGTCGGCCGTCCACACGTCGCTTCCGATGTGCTTGTACTGGTGCTCGTTCGGATAATAGGTCCAGCCCTGCGCGGGTCCGGTGGTGGTGTTGGCGAACACGATGTCCGCACCGTTGCCATTTTTTTCAACGATTTTCGGGGCGATCAGGTCGTCCCAAAGCTTCATCGATTCGCGTGCAACCGCTTCTTCCTGCGGCGACATCGGGCTGAAACCGGCAGGCTCGGGAAAGCCCTGCTTCGGACTATTGTACTGGCCGATGGTGTGGGGACCGTCCAGGAACGAATAGGTGATGACGCCATTCTTGACGTCGATCGACCTACCGCTGGTGATGTGATCGACTACACCGTCGAGGCCGATGATCGGTTTGACTACGCCGCCATAGCTGTAGGTCGTATAACCCAGCTTGTAGAGCGTATCGAGATTATAGTCGGTCGGCGACGGTGCC
>JBDSSR010000279.1:0-13570 GCA_039928675.1 Sphingomicrobium sp.
GGTTGGTAAAGCCGCCGCCAGTCAGCTTGGCCATCTGATAGATGGCCCGGAAATCCTCGCCATTGGCTGGCCGCACGCGAAAGTTCACTTAAGGTTCGCCGACAAGGCGCAGGATGGTCAATGCCGACAACGCGGCGCGCTCCGCCAGGCTGTCGGTGATCAGATATTCCTCCATGCTGTGAATTTTCCCGCCGCGAACCCCCATCGTGTCGACCACCGGCACTCCGCAGGCGGCGATATTGTTGCCATCGCACACCCCGCCCGACGGCTGCCAGGCGATCGGCTGGCCAAGATCGGCACCGGCCTGCTTGACCAGCGCGAACAGCGCCTGCGCACCGGCGTCGATCGGCTTGGGCGGCCGTGCGAACGCGCCGTTGACCGAGATTGCGACATCGTGGGCTGCTGCAACCGCCGCGACTTCCCGGTCGATCAGCGTCTGTGCGTCGCTCTGATCCTGAAGCGTTTGCGGACGAAGATTGACTCGGAGCACCGCCAGGTCGGGAACCACATTGGTCGGGCTTCCGCCCTCGATGCGCGACGGATTGACCGACAGGCCGGGCCGCTTCGCCGCTGCCAGTCGAAGCGCAAGATCGGCCACTGCAAGAAGCGCGTTGCGGCCGTCTTCCGGGTTGCGCCCGGCGTGAGCCGAGCGGCCGTGCGCGATGATCGCAAAGTTCCCGCTCCCCGGCCGCGCCCCGGCAAGCGTACCGTCGGGGAGCGCCGCGGGCTCATAGGTCAGCGCTGCACGCTTGCCGAGCGCTGCTCGGGCAAGCAGCCCGGCGGACGCCAGCGAGCCGACTTCCTCGTCGCTGTTGATGACCACTTCGTAGCCGAAGCGATCGGCGATCCTGCTCTTTTCGACCGCTTGCAGGGCCGCCAGCATGACCGCGATTCCGCCCTTCATGTCGGCAACCCCCGGACCGCCCAGCATCCCATCCTCCAGCCAGCGTGTCTCCTGGAAGGCATGATCGGCGCCGAACACGGTGTCCATGTGGCCGGTGAAAAGCAGCTGGACGGGAGCGGTCGGGCGGACCGTCAGGTGAAGGTGCCGGCCATGCGCGATGGCGACCACGCGTCCCGCCATATCGACCGCTTCGACCGGTGCCGGAGGTTCCAGCCGAAGCACTCCGGGAAGCGCCGAAAAAGCATCGGCAAGCAGCTCCGCCATCCGTTCCAGTCCGGGGAGATTACGCGAGCCGCTGTTGACGCTGGCCCAGCCGAGCAGCTGGTCGAGCATCGGCGCTGCCTGGGCCCGCTCGGTCGCCTCGCGTTCGGTGGTTGTCAGCTCCCCCATCGCCCGGCTCCTAGCCAAGCCGGCCTGCGAACGCCACACCGCTAGCGCTCGGAAACGATCTCCGGAAGCAGTCCGAGCGTTTGGGCCAGCCGCGCCAGTCGCCGCTCGACGGCATCGCCGATCAGCGCTTCCTCGCCGCTTCTGACGTGGAGCAGAACGCCGGTTCCGTCGCGGCTGAGCCGGGTGCGCTGGAGAACCGATGCAACCCCGCCAGACAGCCGCTGACCAAGCCGCATTGCAACCCCCCAACAATGGGCACGCTTGAGCTGTTCATCCTTGCACAGCGCGGCCAGCCGCTGGTCGGGCAGCTTGTCGCGACCGAAATTGGCCGACAGCGCCTGCGCCATGATGACCCGGCCGGCGGGGTTGATCGCGACCCAATTGCCGTGAAGCGCCATTTCAACCGCGCGATCGGCGCGGAACCCGGGGTTGGCCTGCCAGGCGACATCGGCCAGCAGGCACGCCGCGAGGCGCAGCCGCTCCATCGCTGGAGTGTCATCGAACAGTGGTGCGATCCATCCATCGAGCAGGTCGCCGTGCTGCCCGAAACTATGCTCGCGGCCGGCGTGCCGTGCTTCCTCGGTCAACGGATCGATGCGGCGGACGGCCGGCGTCAGCGCCGAATAAAGGAGGCCTTCGCGAATGCCGTAGGTCGACACGATCAGACGCGTCGGTTCGAGTTCCTCGACGATCAGGTCGAGCAGCATCGCCGCCACCGGGGCCGCCGCGAGACGTGCAGAAGCAGCAATGTCGGACAGCCGCGGATCGCCGGCATTGACGATCTTTCGAAGCGCACGAGCGCGTCCCGGCTTCATCTTGTACTGGTGCGTAATCGGAAGCGGAAAGGCCGTCGCGAGCATGTCGATCCGGGCCAGTGTCCGCCACGACCCGCCGACCATGTAAAACGGTCGTCCTCGAGCAACGTCGCGAAGCCCGCTTTCCTTGAGCGCCGATTTCAACAGCCTCCGTGCGGCGCGCTCGCCCTCCTCGTCAGCCTTGAGCCGAAGGACTCCCAGTGGAAGCGAAATTCCCGGCCGTTTCGCATCGCCCCCGACCTCGACCAGTTCGAGACTTCCGCCGCCCAGGTCGCCGACAATTCCGTCGGCTTCAGGACTTCCCGAAAGCACACCCTGACCGGCGAGCCTGGCTTCTTCGCGAGCGCTGAGGACCGAGCAGGAAAACCCGATCGCCTCGATTTCGCGAACGAACTCGGGGCCGTCCACTGCATCGCGAAGCGCGGCGGTTGCGACGACCTGAATGTTCCTGACGCGCATCTGGTCGATCAGCACGCGGAAACGATTGAGCGCTGCAAGCGCTCGAGCGCGGCCCTTGGGCGGAAGCGTGCCCGACCGGTCGAGACCGGCACCAAGCCCGGCCAGGACCTTTTCGTTGAATATAGGAGTGGGGATTCGCGAAGGACCGGCATAGACCACCAGCCGCACCGAGTTGGAGCCGATGTCGATGATTGCCCGAAGCGGTGCGTCGGCCAGGGTCAGCGCCCCCGGTTGAAGCGCAGCTTGGGCACCTTGCGCCCCTTCTTCATGGCCTGGCCGCGACCGGACAGCGACGGGTTGGACATGAAATATCCGTGCAGGTTGAATTCGGTTCCGGGGCTCGGCTTCAAACGGCTATAGGTCCCGTCCGGGTTGAGCCTCCAGCTCTGCTCGTTGTCGATCAGATTGGCGACCATCACCTGGTCAAGCAACTGCGCGTGCACCGTCGGGTTTTCAATGGGAAGCATATATTCGATCCGACGGTCGAAGTTGCGCGGCATCCAGTCGCCCGAGCTGATGAACACCAGCGCTTCGGAATTGGGCAGTTCGTGGCCGTTGGCAAATGCCCACAGGCGCGAATGTTCAAGGAAGCGGCCGACGATCGACTTGACGTAAATATGCTCGCTAAGTCCCGGGACTCCCGGGCGAAGGCAGCAGATGCCGCGCACGACAAGATCGCATTTCACCCCCGCGGCGCTCGCTTCATAGAGCTTTTCGATGATCGGCGGGTCAACCAAACTGTTCATTTTCGCCCACAGGCCGGCGGGCCGGCCGGCGCGAGCAGCGGCGATTTCGGAATCGATCAGCCTGATCAGCGCGGCGCGCATATGTACCGGTGAGATCACCAGCAGCTTGAGGTTCCTGGGCTCGAGATAGCCGGTGATATAGTTGAACAGCTTGGCGACATCGCGCCCGGTCTTGGGGTCGGCGGTGAAGTAACTGAGATCGGTGTAAATCCGGGCGGTCACCGGATGATAATTGCCGGTCCCGAAGTGGCAGTAGGTGCGATACCCTTTCTCTTCGCGGCGGACGACCATCGACACCTTGGCGTGGGTCTTCCAGTCGATGAAGCCATAGACGACCTGGACCCCGGCGCGTTCGAGCGCGCTGGCCCACATCAAATTCTGCTCCTCGTCGAACCGCGCCTTCAATTCGATGACCGCGGTCACCGACTTGCCAGCTTCGGCGGCGTCGATCAGCGCGCGAATGATCGCAGACTGCTTGCCCGCGCGATACAGCGTCTGCTTGATGGCGATGACGTCGGGGTCGGCGGCGGCCTGCTGGATGAAGGCGACCACCACCTCGAAGCTTTCATAGGGGTGGTGGACGAGGATGTCCTTTTCCTGGATCGCTGCAAAGCAGTCACCGCCATGCTCGCGGATGCGCTCTGGAAAGCGCGGGTTGAACGGCGTGAACTTGATGTCCGGGCGGTCCTCCTCGACCAATAGCGAGAGGTCGGCCATGCCAAGGAAGCCGCGGCTTTGCGAAATGATCGCGCTGTGCGCGTCGAGCCCGTCGAGGACGACGCTGACCAGGCTGTCGGGCATTGCTGGCTCAAGCTCGAGCCGGACTACCCGGCCGCGGCGGCGGCGCTTGATCGCAGTGCGGAAATGGCGGACCAGATCCTCGGCCTCCTCCTCGACCTCGATATCGCTGTCGCGGATGATCCGGAAGGCGCCACCGCGAAGCACTTCATATTTGGGGAAAAGATAGCCCGTCTGGCGCCTGATCAGCGTTTCCAGAGCGACGTAGCGCGCCTTTATGCCGGGTATCCGGGTGAAACGCGGAAGACTCGCCGGGGCCATGATCAGCTCGCGCACGCTGGTCTTTCCCTTGCGCAGCTCGAAGATCAGGCTGAGCCCGATGTTGGCGATGAACGGAAACGGATGGGCCGGGTCGATTGCCTGGGGCGTGAGGACTGGAAATATCTGCTCGCGGAAATGCTGGTCGAGCCAGGCTTCGGCTGTCGGATCGAGCGGCTCGTCTTCGCCGACAACCTCCATTCCGGCGGTCGCGAGCTCGGTCTGCAAGGTGGCCCACACCTCGTGCTGGTTGGTGACCAGCAGGTCGGCCTCGACCATGATTGCGCCGAGCTGCTGGGTCGGGGTCAGGCCGTCGATCGACCGTTCCTCGACGCCCATCGACTGGTGAGCCTTCAGCCCGGCCACCCGGACCATGAAGAACTCGTCGAGGTTATTGGCCGAAATCGACAGAAAGCGGAGCTGTTCGAGCAGCGGGTGAGCAGCGTTGGACGCCTCCTCCAGCACTCGCCGGTTGAACGCCAGCCAGCTTAGCTCGCGGTTGAAATAGCGCTGTCCGCCGGTCGGCGCGTAAATCTCGTCGACCTCGTCGGTCAGGTCCACTTGCGCGGCGGCCTGCGTGGCGGGCGGTTCGGTCGGGTTGTCCATCATTGGCGAGGGGCAGATAACAGCATGTCGCTCATTTGACACAAAGTCTTGTTACGAACCGGTGACGAAACGCGAAAATTGTTGTTACAGACCGGATTCGAAAAAAACGACGTCGAGAACAGGGGGCAAGCGTGGCCAAGAACAAGAAATCGAAGGGCAGGAAGTCGAACAAGGGCAATTCGGGCCGCAAGGGCAATCCCCTCAAGGGGTTGGCGGAAAGCCCGATGGTCGCCGAACTGATGGCCGCCGCGCTGTCATCGACCGCATCGGCGCTCAAGGATTCGCGCAGGGCCCAGGCGATTGCATCGGACGCGCACGACAAGCTGACCGCGCTGGCCGGCGATTCGAAGAAGGGCAATGCCCTGTGGCAGCTCGCTCTGGACGTCGGTCGCCAGGCGCTCGACACGCTTTCGGGCCAGTCGAAGAAGGCGGCAACGAGCGCCAGGCCGGCTGCAAAATCGGCCCCGTCCGCAAGGAAGAAGCCAGCTGCCAAGAAGCCAGCTGTGAAAAAGACCGCTGCTAAAAAACCGGCCGCCAAAAAGACCGTTGCTAAAAAGGTTTCGGTCAGGACCGTCGCCAAAAAGCCAGCAGCGAAAAAGCCAGCAGCCAAAAAGCCCGTCGCGAAAAAGGCCGTTGCTAAAAAGGCCGTTGCGAAAAAGGCTGGGGTCAAGCGCGTCGCAAAGGTCGCGGCCAAGCCCGCCCGAAAACCTTCGGCGCGGACCACGCCCGCGGCGAAATAGCCCCGCTTCTATCTCAGGTCTGGATTCGCCACGCCTTGGCGGAATAAGCGACGAACGCGACGATTCCGACTGCAACCACGGCGCGTAGGATATGGCCGCTGATCAGCCAGTAGAAGGTCGCAGCGACAAACGCCGACGCCGGGATCGTGATGACCCAGGCGATTGCGACATTGCCTGCAAGCCCCCAGCGGACCGCCGAGGCGCGGCGTGCAGTGCCGGCGCCGATGACGCAGCCGGCAATCGTGTGGGTCGTCGATACCGGAATGCCGAGGTAGGAGGCGGCGAACAGCATGACCGAACCGCCGAGCGAGGCCGAAAACCCCTGGTGCTGGGACAGCTTGGTAATTCGCGTTCCCATCGTCTCGATGATCCGCCAGCCGCCGCTTAGCGTGCCGACGCCCATCGCCACATAGCAGCTCAGAGCGACCCAATTGGGAACGGCGAAATCGCCATGGAGGTAGCCGGTCGAAAACAACAGCACGGTGATCACGCCCATCGTCTTCTGCGCGTCGTTGAGGCCGTGGCTAAGCGACAGAGCGCCGGACGACACGAGGTGAAGCCCGCGAAAGGTTCGCTCGGCCCCGCGCGCGCTCGCCCGAACCCCCATCCAGCTGGTTGCCAGCATGATAACCATAGTCAGGATCATGCCCAGCACCGGTGACAGAACGATCGCTATAAGAGTCTTGTTAAGCCCAATCCACTGGATGCTCGGAAGGCCGGCATGGGCAACCCCGGCACCGATCAGGCCGCCGACAAGCGCGTGGCTCGAAGACGACGGCAGGCCTTTGACCCAAGTGACGATGTTCCAGACCATCGCCCCGGCCAACGCTCCGAAAACGACCGCCGGAGTAACCACGTTCTTGTCGATCAACCCCTTGCCGATGGTGTTTGCGACGCTGTGCAGCGAAGGCCATTTCAGAGCCAGGAAATAGGCTGCGAAGTTGAAGAAGGCGGCAAACCCCACCGCCGCCAGGGGGCTAAGCAACCGGGTTCCTACCACTGTCGCAATCGAGTTGGCGGCATCATGAAGCCCGTTGAGAAAATCGAACGCGAGCGCAACCGCGATCAGGCCAATGAGCAGTGGTAATGCGAGGTGATGCACAAGCGTTCAGGCGTGATCGATGACGATGCCGTCGATTTCGTTGGCGACGTCTTCGAACGCATCGGCGATCCGCTCCAGATGTTTGTAGATTTCGCGGCGGACCATGAACTGCATCGGGTTACCCGAATGCTCTTGGAAGGCCTTCTTCAAGCCAGCCGCGTGAACCACGTCCGCTTCGCTTTCGAGCCGGACCAGTCGCTCCGTGAGATCGTGAAGTTGCGGACCGTTGCGCGTGATATCGCGGAGCATTGGAATGGCCTTTGCAGTAATGCCTGCAGCCTCGACGATCATCGCCACCATCTCGCGCATTTCGGGCTCGAACTTGGCCAGTTCGTACAGGCTGATGGCTCGCGCCGTGTCCTGCATCTCGTCAATCGAATCATCCATTGCGCCGATCAGCGAGGTGATTGCGCCACGGTCGAACGGAGTGAGAAAGGTGCGTCGAACGCTGGTAAGGACCAGCCGGATGATTTCGTCCGCCTCGTGCTCGCGGCGGTTGATTTCGGCGATCTGCGTGGTTCGCGCAGTCCCTCCGTCGACCATTTTGCCCAACGCATCGGCGGCTGCGACGAGGGTCGCCGCGTGCGCTTCGAACATCCCGAAAAAGTCGCTGGTCCTGGGGAGCAGTCGCTGAAACCAGTTGAACATGTTTCCCCCTGCGACGCGACGCGACGAGCGCCAGATGGCCGACTTTGTTTCAGATTTGTGACAGGCGTCTAAGGCAAGGCGATGCACACAGCAATCGGGCCATCATCGCGGTGGGCGGACGGACTTACAGATGGGCCGCGAACTCGGCGATTAGCCGGCGGTAAAGGTCGCGCTTGAAGGGGACGATGAGGTCGGGCAGCAGCGCCGGCTCGATCCACTTCCATTCCCGGAACTCGGGGTGTTTGGTGGCGATGTCGACGTCGCTGTCTTTCCCAAGGAAGCGGGCGAGGAACCAGTCCTGGTCCTGGCCTTTCCACTTGCCGCCCCACAGTTTCGAGCGAAGTTCGGGCGGCAGGTCGTATTTCAAGCGCTCGGGACATCTGGCGATCCGCTCGACCAGTCGGGGGACAATCCCGGTTTCCTCTTCCAGTTCGCGAAGCGCGGTCGCCCACGGTTTCTCGCCCTTGTCGATCCCGCCCTGCGGCATCTGCCATGCCTCGTCGGTATTATCGATGCGCGCGCCGACCCACACCTTGCCGGCGCGGTTGAGGAGCATGATTCCGACGCCGCGGCGGTATTTCGGATCGTCGCTGGTCATCGGGCTTCCCTGCGGCCTTCGCTGCACCGGTGCAACCATCGTGTTTTCACCGCTTGTCGAGCAGCGCGGAGAGCTGATCGACGCGCTGCTCGAGCCCGTCGACATTGAGCAGGAATGTCGCCACCTGTGCCAGATGGAATTGCAATTCGCGCTGCAATTCGGGACGCGCGCGAAGTGCGGCCGCGGTCGCGCTTACCAGGCCAGGATCAAGCTCGACCGAGCAGGCGGGCGGCAGGAACAGAAAGCCGTTGGCCTGTCGCCGGTCGCCACATCCGGCGCGGATTCGCTGCTGGATGACATCGGGGATGATCTGGCGCACGTCTTCACGGTAGCGTGTCTGCATCGATCCCACCGAAATCGTCTGGTAATCGAACATGATCATGCGCATCACCGCCTTGCGCAGGACCGGGTCGTCGATCTGGCGGATTTGGTCCCCGCCGAGCACAAGCGCGATGTTCTGGCCGTCGGTCGCGTTGCCGGTGATCTGGCTGGCCTGATAGGCGGCGATCACGAAATCCTGGTCGCTCACCCGGGGGTCGCTCACCTGCGGATCGCGCGCCCAGCCCGCCAGCGCGGTGTCGGCATAGCGCCGCGTCGTCGCATAATAGACCTGTTCGCTGGCATCGATCAGCTGGGTCTGGGCAAGCTGGGGCCGCATCTGGTCGAGCAGCTTGGTCACTTCGCGCTTCCCGACCCGATCTTGGTTCCAATTGGCGACCAGGGTGCCGACAAACACACCGATGACGACGATCCCGATTTCGATCGTGATCGCAAGCCAGTCCTGCGCCTTGAGCCGTGCGGCGACGCGCTTGTAGATCATGCCCGCGGTTCCGAGACGCGCGCGCTGACCAACACCTTGCCCGCGGGCTCCGGCGCGGGTCTCGAGGCTCGGCTAACCGGCAATTCCGGCTTTCCCGAGCCGCGCCAGCAAGTCGCGCGCGACCGACTCCATCGTGTCGATATTGGAGCGGTAGGCGGCGATCGCCGCAAGATGCCAGTTGAGCTCGGTGGCAAGCGCGGGATGCGCGCGAAGCGCCGCCGCGGCCGCCGCGATTCGTGGCGCGGGAACGTCCAGCGCGCAGGTTTTTGGCAACATCAGCGAACCATAGCCCCCGCCGATTGACCGATCGCCGCATTGCGCCCGGATCGCATCCTGAACATCTGCGGGGATGTCCTGGCGCACGTGTTGCCGGTAATCGGAATAGACCTCGCGCTCCATCGACGCGTAATCCGTGGTCATCAGCACCGACAGGTCCTTGCGCACTGATCGGTCGTCGATCGTCCGCAGCCGGTCGCTGCCGTAAATCTGCGACCAGGTGTCGCTATTGACCCCGGTTACGTAAATCTGGCTCGCCTGATAGGCGCCGACGACAAAGTCGCGGTCGCTCACGCCGGGGTCGCCGCGCCACCCGGCCAGCGCGACATCGGCGTAGTGGCGCTCGGTATCGTAATAGGTGCCGATGGTGGCGAAGTTCGCGACCATGCTTGCGATTTCGGGCCGGAGGTTGTGCAGCACCCGCTGATTGTCGCGTTGCTCCACCCGGGCTTCGTTCCAGTTCGACACCTGGGTGCCGATGAACACGCCGACGATGACGATCACCAGCTCGATAACGATGGTCGTCCAATGCTGCTGTTTGAGGCTGGACGTCAGGCGTTGGTAGATCATCTCGCCGCGCTCGACAGCTTGCGTTGCAGGTCGCGCATCGGCGCGGCCAGCGTTTCCGCATTGGCAAGGTAGGTTGCGAGCTGGGCGACGTGCCAGCGAAGCTCGCTCACCAATTCGGGACGGGCGCGAAGTGCAGCGGCCGTTGCCGCGGCCCGAGCGGGATCGATTTTCAAGCCGCACTCGGCTGGCAGGATCAGCTCATAGGTTCCGTAGTGACCCAAGACGTTGCGATCTCCGCACACACGGCGAATATTGTCCTGGATATCGACCGGAATGATCTCCCGCACGTGTTGCCGATAGGGTGTCGCGACCGCATTGAACTCGACGGGTGCGTAGTCGGACGTCAGCACGACTTCGAGGTCGCGCCGGACCGCCCGGTCTCCGATGTTTCGCAACTGATCGCCGCCGAACGTCAGGGCCCAGCTATCTGGATTGATCCCGATCCCATTGATCTGTGTCGCTTGATAGGCGGCGATGACGAAGTCGCTGTCCAAGGTCTCGTCGTTGCCGTTCCAGGCTGCCAAGGTCCGGTCGGCGTAGCCGCGCGTCGTTTGGTAATAGCGCTCTACACCTGCGAAGAATTCAAGCTCGGCGCGAAGCTCCGGCAACAGCTGGTCAAGCAGCCGTGCGGTTTCGCGCCGTTCGGCCCTGTTCTCGTTCCAGTTCGACACCTGGGTGCCGATGAACACACCAAGGATCACGATCACCAGCTCGATAACGATCGTCATCCAGTGCTGCTGTTTGAGGCTGGTCGTCAGGCGTTTGTAGATCATCGCGCCGCTCGTTTCAGCTCGGTCTGGACCCGCGTCATCCGAACCCCGAGCGAATCGACGTTGGACAGATAGGTCGCGGTCTGGGCGCGGTGCTGGCGCAACTCGCCGATCAGCTCGGGGTGGGCGCGCAAATCGTGGGCGCCGGTGGCGGCGTCGCTCGCCGATACCGCGATCATGTCGCAATTGGGCGTCAGCTCGGTCACGCCGTTGCGAACGACTGTATCGCCGCATTGCCGGCGAATCGCGGTCTGGACGGCATCGGGGACGACCGCACGGACATCGTCGCGATAGCGCGAGCGAACCGCGGCGCGGGAGATTGGCTCGGGATCATAGGTCAGCATCGACACGATCGCATCGCGCAGCCGTTCGTTGCCGATTTTCCGGACCTGGTCCCCGCCGAGAAGCATGGTGTAGGTCGGGCCGCCGCTGATGAACGATACCACCTGGCTGGCCTGATAGGCGGCGATGACGAAGTCACGGTCGCTCACCGCCGGGTCGCGCGCCCAGCCGGCAAAGGCGATCGCTGCATAGCGGTCGGTGGTGGCGTAATAAGCGCGGTTGGCCTGGACGACGACCAACTGCCGGTCAATATCGCCCCCCAGCTTGCGGACGATGGCATTGGTGTCGCGCCGTTCGGCCCGCGCCTGGTTCCAGTCGTTGACCCAATTGCCGATGAACACGCCAAGGATGACGATGATCAGCTCGATGACGATGGTCATCCAGTGCTGCTGTTTGAGGCTGATCGCAAGCCGACGCACGAACATTCTCTCGGGCCCTCCGCGTCGTATCGCTCGCAAAACTATACAAGAGGTGGCGAAAGGCAATCGCGCGGCCTATTCCTCACGCCCATGGCCAGTGCCACCCACCAGCTCACCCAAGCCGAAGCCACCGCTGACCCGCCGCGCGAAGCGGTGGTCGTGCGCTTTGCCGGCGACAGCGGCGACGGGATGCAGCTGACCGGCGGCCAGTTTACTTTGTCGACCGCGCTTGCTGGCAACGACCTTGCGACCTTCCCTGATTTTCCCGCTGAAATCCGCGCTCCGCAGGGGACGACGTTCGGGGTCAGCGCGTTCCAGATCAACTTCGGCTCGACCGCGATCGAAACCGCCGGCGACCAGCCCGACGTGCTCGTCGCGATGAACCCGGCAGCGCTCAAGGTGAACGCCGACAGCCTGCGCGAAGGCGGGCTGATCATCGCCGATGAAGGCGAATTCACGCAACGCAACCTGACCAAGGCCGGATATTCCTCCAATCCACTGGAGGACGGCAGCCTGGCGCGGTGGCAGCTGGTCAGTTTCAACATTTCGCAGCTGACGCTCGATGCGGTGAAGCCCTACGGCCTTGGCAATAAGGAAGCGCTGCGCTGCAAGAACATGTGGACGCTTGGCCTCGCGCTATGGATGTTCGACCGCGACCGGCAGCCGATCGTCGACTGGCTCAAGACCAAGTTCGCCAAGGCGCCCGAGCTCGCCGAAGCCAATATCGCCGCGCTGAACGCAGGCCATGCCTATGGCGAAACGGTCGAGATCAGCGGGGTTCACCGCCACCATATCGCAGCCGCTCCGGCCGAACCCGGCCTCTACCGGACCGTCACCGGAGCCGAAGCGCTTGCACTCGGGCTGGTCGCCGGGTGCCAGCTGGCGGGGTTGAAGATGTTCTTCGGTGGCTATCCGATCACTCCTGCCTCGGCGCTTCTCCACCATTTGTCGCGGCTCAAGGAATATGGGATCACCACCTTCCAGGCCGAGGACGAGATTGCCGCAATCTGTTCGGCCATCGGCGCAAGCTACGCCGGAAGCCTTGGGATCACTTCGTCGTCGGGCCCGGGGATCGCGCTCAAGACCGAGGCCATGGGGCTTGCGGTGATGACCGAACTTCCGCTGGTGATCATCAATTCGCAGCGCGGCGGGCCATCGACGGGATTGCCGACCAAGACCGAACAATCGGACCTCTATCAGGCCGTCTATGGCCGCAACGGCGACAGTCCGATCCCGGTCGTCGCCGCGCGCTCGCCCTCGGATGCGTTCGATTGCGCGATCGAGGCCTGCCGCATCGCCACCCAGTATATGACCCCGGTGATCCTTCTGACCGACGGCTATATCGCCAATGCCGCCGAACCGTGGAAAGTCCCCGACATGGCGGGATACCAGCCCTTCCCGGTCAGCTTTTTCGATACGCCTCCGGACGAGGGCGAGAGCGTTATGCCCTATGCGCGCGGCGACAGGCTGGCGCGGCCGTGGATCAGGCCGGGGACCGCGGGGCTCGAACATCGCATCGGCGGCATCGAAAAGCAGCCCGGCACCGGTAACATCGACTATTCCCCCGGCTCCCACCAGGAGATGACCGACACCAGGGCCGCCAAGGTGCTCGGGGTCGCCAATTCGATTGCCGACCAGGACATTTGTCTGGGCCGCGAGGGCGCTCGGCTTGCAGTCGTCGGCTGGGGCTCGACTTTCGGCCCAATTCACCAGGCGGTTCGCCGGGCCCTGGCAAAAGGTCAGGACGTCGCCCACGTCCACATCCGCAATATCTGGCCGATGCCCAAAAATATGTCTGTCCTGTTGAAGGGCTTCGAGCATATTCTCGTTCCGGAAATGAACATGGGCCAATTGAAGACCGTGCTCCGCGACCAATATCTGGTCGACGCGCAATCGCTGACCAAGGTGTCGGGCCTTCCGTTCCGGATCGTCGAGATCGAAGCAGCAATCGACGCCCAACTCGCCGGGGATTCACGCGCGTGACGAGTGCGAACTTCCGTGACTTTTCGCCTGACTGGCCGCCCGCAGCCGAGCTGCGTCGAACCGAGCATGAATGCGCCGGGGAACATCGATGAAACAGCTGAATGTCTTCCCGATGGCGATGATGCTGATCGCGGTGCTGTTCCTGATCGGGTGGCTTGGTGGTTACCTATGAATGACATGACACCCGTCACCACCGCCAAGGACTGGGCCAGCGACCAGGAAGTGCGCTGGTGCCCGGGCTGCGGCGATTATGCCGTGCTCAAAGCGGTTCAGCGGACCATGCCCGACCTTGGCGTGGCCCGCGAAAAGACCGTGTTCGTCAGCGG
>JBDSSR010000280.1:0-7430 GCA_039928675.1 Sphingomicrobium sp.
GCCGGCCACGCAATGCTCGATGTGCCCGGACTGACGTTCGGCGCGAACCTTCAGCCCGACGAGCTGACCCGGCTGACCGAAGGCGTCATCGCACTCGTCAACGGCACCATCCAGGGGCAGGGCCGGATCAATTGGGCGGCTGGTGGCAAGGTCACGTCAACGGGCGATTTTTCAAGCGCCAACATCGATCTCGCGGCGCCGTTCGGCCCGGTAGCAGGCGCGTCCGGATCGATTCACTTCAACGATCTCCTCGGCCTCGAAACGCCGCCCGGACAAATGCTTGAGATACGCTCGATCAACCCCGGCATCCTGGTTGAAAACGGCGTCGTCAAATATCAGCTGCTGCCCCATCAGCTGGTCAAGGTGGAGCGCGGCGAATGGCCGTTCATGGGCGGCAAGCTCATTCTGCGCGAGACGGTTTTGAATTTCGGCCATCCGAGCGCCAAGCGGCTGACGTTCGAAGTCCAGGGCTTTGACGCCAAGCAATTCGTCGACACGTTTGGCTTTGCCGGCCTCGAGATCAGCGGAACCTTCGACGGCGTCCTGCCGATGATCTTCGACGACAGCGGCGGCCGGATCGTCGGTGGTCGGCTGGATTCGCGGGCGTCGGGCGGGACGTTCCGCTATACCGGGACAAAGCCCAAGGCGGGGCTTGTCGCGGGCGCGGTGTTCGCCCTGCTCAGCGACCTTCACTTCCGCTCGATGATCGTTCGCCTCGACGGCGATCTGTCCGGGGAATTCGCAAGCCGGATCACGATCGACAAGATATCGCTGGGCAAGGGCGGCGGGGTTGCCGGCAGCCTCATCCGAAGCGGGTTCAGCAAGATCCCGCTCAAGGTCAACCTCAACGTCAACGGGCCGTTCCGGGCGCTGATCCAGACCGCCAAGGCGTTCAAGGACCCGCGCCAGGCGATTGCGCCGGTGATGCCGTTCCCGATTGATTCTCCAAGCCTCGACGTCGTGGTCATCGAAAACCGCAAGAGCGAAGAGCAACATTCGACCACCCCGACCAACGACGTCGAAATCCGATCCACCCCAGCACCGAGCGAGAAGTGAGATGATGACCAAGCGCACGATCAAGATTGCCGCTGCGGCCCTGCTGGCGACACCGCTCGCCGGCTGCATTACGGTCAAGGCCCCCGACAAGCCGATCGAAATCAACCTCAACGTCGACATCAAGCAGGAGGTGCTGGTGCGCCTCCAGCAGGACGTTCAGAAGATCATCAACAACAATCCGCAGGCGTTTCCGCCGGCGCCCGGGATCAAAAAATGACGAGGCGCCTGTTGTTCGCTTTGGCGCTGCTGGGTTACGCGCCCCAGGCAATCGCGCAGACCCCGGCGGTCGATTCAGCGCGGGTCGCAGGGATCGTTGGCGAGCGCTTCGACGGCTATCTCGGAATTGCCTCGGATGTGCCCGCGATGGTCCGGAGCCAGGTCGGTTCGATCAACATCCGCCGCCGCGCGCTTTACGGCAATCTCGCGACGAGCCGGGGCGCGAGCCCGAGCGAAGTCGGAATCGCCGCGGGCTGCGAACTGCTCGGCCGGGTCGAGGCATCTCAGGTCTATATGCTGGCCGACGGAAAGTGGCGGCGCCGCGGTCTGGGCCAGCCGGCGCCGGTGCCAACCTATTGCGGCTGAGCTGCGAACGAACCGCGATATTCGGGCTTGAGCGCGGCGACCAGGGCGCGCGTTGAGGGCACGGCAATGTCATATTCGCCTTCGACGTAGGGCCCGGCTGTATAGGGCGCAGCGATCAAATGGATTGTGTCGAAGCGGCCACGGTGGCGGGCACTGGCCGGGATGAGTGCAAGCTCGGCCCATGCGGGGCAGCGTGCGAATTCGGGGATCGTGCTCGGCGGATAATCGGGGCCGCGGCGTTTCGCGCGTTCCAGCTCCAGCGCCCGGCAATAAGCGGTTCGAAAAGCGGGCGGATAGCCGTCAGTCGAGCGGAACAGGTCGCCAAACGCAATCCGCCGGCCGCGCTTGCGATCCCACAGCAGCGCGGAGGTGCCGCCATTGCCATGAGCCCCGCCGGTAAACGCCCAATCGGATCGCGCCAGGCTGAGCAGCCGGCCGGTTTGCCCGCTGGTCGTGATTTTGGTCGAGCTGGAGCAGGCGATGGCCTCTCCCCCGGTGCGGATTCGGATTGCCGATTCCTCGTGGCCGCATTTGGCGGTCCTGGCCTTCGCGGTCGCGAGTTGGGCGCGGAACCGGCGAACCAGCGCAGGGACCATGCCCGCTTCCGCCGACCAGGAAAAAGCCACATCGGCATATCTGGTCTTGGCGGCATAAGTGAACGGCGCAGCGCTGGCTGCTCCTGCCATCAACGCAACCAGCCCCAGGCCCAATATCGCCGTCGATCGATCCATTCCCCACGCTTAGCGCGACGCCCCGCGGTTGACTATCCAAACGCCGCTTCATAAAGGGTCGGCGCCTTGGCGGGCTCGATTTCCGCCATGTTCCTCGTCTTGCCGGGCCCTATCTTCGAGCGGGCGACGCACAAGGAAGAAACATGGCTGAGAACGAAAGCGTCGAGGTTCCGAAGCTTCCACTGGATTCACGGCTCGAATCGCTCGATCGGCGGCTCGACCAATTGCACCAGGCGGAGGCCAAGCGGGCCGGAGCGATGCAGCCGAACCAGGGTTCCCGGGTCGCGCAGCAGGCCTTCGGACAGCTGGTCGGCGCTCCGGTTGGAGGAGCGGTGATCGGGTGGGGTCTGGACTGGCTGGCGGCGCTGGCCGGCCATCGGACGTCCCCTTTATTCCTGTTGCTGATGCTGTTCTTCGGTTTTGGCGTTGGAGTGCGGAACGTGGTTCGGATTACCGGTGCCCGGAAACCCGGCTCCGATGAATTGAGTTGAGAGGCGAAGCGTGACGGCCGAAGGCAAAATCGACCCGATGCACCAGTTCGCGGTGGAACCCCTGGTTCCGCTGCACATCGGCAATTACGACATCAGCTTTACGAACAGCTCGCTGTGGCTGCTGATCGCGCTTGGCATCGTGGTCGGTTTCATGGCGCTTGGAATGAAGCGCGAGCTGGTGCCCGGCCGCTGGCAGATGGCGGTCGAGGGCCTCGCCGGATTCATCGACGACATGGTCAAGGTGAACATCGGGCCGGAAGGCAAGAAATATGTTCCCTACATCTTCTCGCTGTTCACCTTCATTCTCGTTGCCAACTTCCTTGGTCTGGTCCCGCTGGCGATTGTCCCCGGGCTTCACACCTTCACCACCACCAGCCATTTCAGCATCACCTACCAGCTTGCGATCCTCAGCTTCTCGATCGTCCTGATCGTCGGCTTCTGGCGCCACGGCCTTCACTTCTTTTCGCTGTTCATTCCGCACGGCACGCCCAAGCCGATGATTCCGCTGATCTTTCTGGTCGAGTTCATTTCGTTCATGGTGCGTCCGTTCAGCCTCGGCCTGCGGCTGTTCGTGGCGATGATCGCGGGGCACATTTTGATGGAAGTGTTCGGCAACTTCATCGTCACCGGTTTCAACGGGGGTCCGGTCGGGTGGGGGGTCGGCGTCTTGAGCTTCGTGTTCATCGTCGGGGTCTACGCCATCGAACTTCTCGTCTGCGCAATCCAGGCCTACGTCTTCGCGCTTCTCACGACGCTCTATCTAAACGATGCAATCAACCTTCACTAAGACTGTTAAAACCAAGGAGTACCCCACATGGATTTCGCTTCCGCTCAGGTCATCGGCGCCGGCCTTGCCGCCATTGGCGTCGGCGCTGCCGCAATCGGCGTCGGTAACGTTTTCGGCTCGTTCCTCGAGAGCGCGCTTCGCAATCCCGCCGCCGCCGACAGCCAGCAGGGCCGGTTGTTCATCGGCTTCGCGGCCGCCGAGCTTCTCGGCCTGATCGCGTTCGTCGTCGCGATCATCATCCTCTACGCGCGTTAAGCGCCGACGGCGCCAGCCGGGGATTTAGTCATGCCTCAGATCACGCAGCTTCCGCTGATCATCTTTTCGCAGCTATTCTGGCTGGCGATTGTCTTCGGGATCATCTTTTTCGGCGTTGGCCGCGGGATGCTTCCCAAGATCCAGTCGACGGTCGAGGCGCGCGACAAGAAGATCGCCGACGACCTCGGCCAAGCTCAGGCGGCCCGCGCCGAGGCCGACGAGAAGGAGGCGGCGTGGCGCGGCCGAATGGATGCGGCCCGGGCCGAGGCCGCGCGCCTTGCCCAGCAAGCCAAGACCGACAGCGCTCGGGACACCGAGGAGCAGGTCAAGTCGGCGGCCGACTCGATCAATTCCACGGTCGTTTCGGCCGAGGGTAAAATCCGCGAGGCGGTTGAGGCCGCGCGCTTGGAGATCGAAGCCGTCACGGTCGAATTGACCCAAGACCTGGTCGCCCGGCTGACCGGCCTCAAGATCAGCTCAAAGGACGCCGCACAGGCGGTCAGGGCCCAACGCAATGGCTGAGCTTCAGTCCGCCACCCAGGTCCCGACGTCGCACGAGACCGAAGCCACCTTCCACGGGATAACCCCGCCGATGTTCATTGCCCTGGCGATGATCCTGGTGATTGCGATCATGGTCTGGAAAAAGGTCCCGAAGGCGATCACCAAGGCGCTTGACGGAAAGATCGCGACGATCCGCGATCAGCTCGCCGAAGCGCAGTCGCTGCGCGAGGAAGCCGAGGCGCTGAAAGCCGAATATGAAGCGCGATCGAAGGCCGCCGACCAGGATCGCGCCGCGCTGCTTGAGCGCGCGCAGCATGAAGCCGGCGAGATCGTCGCCAAGGCCAAGGCCGATGCGCAAGGCCTGATCGAGCGCCGCACGCGCATGGCTCAGGACAAGATCGCCGCCGAAGAACGAAGCGCGATCGAGCAGCTTCGTTCAACCGCCGCCGACGCTGCAACCAGGGCGGCGGCGCAGCTGATCGCCGAGCGCCACGACGCATCGAGCGACGCCAAGCTTGTCGACAGCGCGATCGCCGATATCGCGACCAGCTAGAGCGCCGACCGCCGATACCGTGCGGTTGGCCGTTATTGGCTGTGCTCGCCGCCCGGCTTGCTGACCCCTGACAAGGCTTCCGAAGCGCTCTGGTCGTCCGCTTCACGGCTGAGATCGCCGAGGCTGACGATCCCGCACAACCGCTCCTGCTCGTCGATCACCGGAAGTCGGCGGACCTGGGCACCGCTCATCTTTTCGGCGGCATCCTCGATAGTGTCGTCGGCACGAACGACGATCAGATCCTCGGTCATCAGGTCGCGCACCGGCGTATCCGGGCCGTGGCCCCTGGCGACCCCGCGAACCGCGATGTCGCGGTCGGTGATCATTCCGATCAGCCGCTCGCCGTCGGCGACGGGGATCGAGCCGGTATCGGCGCTGAGCATGAACTCTGCTGCCTCCTGAGCGGTCTGGTCGGGGCGGACGGTACGGACTTCGCGCGTCATCACTTCGCTGACTTTCATGGCTTTGGCTCCATTGACTGGTAAATTCGGCAACAGAACGAGCCGTGTAGCACGCGCGTTCCTGATTTAGGGCAAGTTCTCGGTCAAAAGGTCATAGGTCGCGACCAGTTCGTCCCGTTGATTGAAGATCTCCACCGCCCAGCGAACCACGCCAGTCTCGTCATTCTTCAGCGATTTGGCGCGAACGCTGAGTTCGACGCGCATTGCATCGCCTGGATAGAGCGGGCTCAGGAAACGGAGATTCTCAAGCCCGGTATTGGCAAGCACCGGGCCCGGATCGGGATCGACGAACAGACCGGCGGCAAAACTGAGGATCAGATAGCCGTGGGCAACGCGCCCTTCGAAGATCGGCGATGCCTTGGCCGCTTCCTCGTCCATGTGGGCGTAGAATTTGTCACCGGTGAATTCGGCGAAATGCTCGATGTCCTCAAGGGTAACGGTACGGCTGCCGGTTTTCCATGTGTCGCCGATGGCAAGCTTGCTCATCCGGCTTCGGAAGGGGTGGTCGCCGATGAAATTCTTGGGCGCTCCAGGGATATATTGCTCGGTGATCGCTGCAATCATCGCCGGCGATGACTGGATCGCGGAGCGCTGCATATAATGTTTGACGCCGCGCACCCCGCCCATCTCCTCGCTTCCTCCCGCGCGGCCGGGCCCACCGTGGACGAGGACCGGAAGCGGCGATCCGTGCCCCGTCGATTCGGCGGCATTGTCGCGGTTGAGAACCAGCATCCGGCCATGAAATGCGGCGGCGCCCTGGATGAATTCGCGCGCGCTTTCGGGGGAGTGGGTAAACAGCGACAGGACCAGGCTGCCCTTCCCGCGATTGGCAAGCGCGATCGCGTCGCCAAGGTCGGAATAAGGCATGATCGTCGAAACCGGGCCGAAGGCTTCGCAATCGTGGACCGCGGCGCTTCCCCACGGGTCGTCGGCGCGAAGCAGGACCGGTGGCAAAAAGGCGCCGCCTGCAACCGCGGGTCTGGCATCGGGATCGCCAAAGACGATCCGCGCGCCGCCGGCCTCAAGCTCGCGGATCCGGGCGCGGACGTCATCGCGCTGGGTGATGCTGACCAGCGCGCCCATGCCGGTGTCGGCCGAGCGGGGATCGCCGACCCTGGTTGCGGCAAGCCGCTCGGACAGCGCCTGCTCGACCGCATCGAGATAGTGGGCAGGGGCCATTGCGCGGCGGATGGCGGTGCATTTCTGACCGGCCTTGACGGTCATTTCGGTCGCCACTTCCCGGATGAAGAGGTCGAATTCGGGGGTTCCGGGGGCCGAGTCGGGGCCAAGCAGCGAAGCGTTGAGGCTGTCCTGTTCGGCGACGAAACGGACCGATTCGCGAAGGACGACGGGGTGGGACTTGAGCTTCAGCGCGGTGTGCGCCGAGCCCGTGAAGCTGACCATGTCCTGGCCGGTGAAATGATCGAATAAATCGCCGACCCCGCCGACGATCAGCTGGACGGCGCCGGGTGGCAGCAGCCCGCTTTCGATCATCACCCGGAATGCCGCCTCCGCCAGATAGGCCGTCGAGGAAGCCGGCTTCACGATCGCGGGAACGCCGGCAAGGAGCGTCGGAGCGAGCTTTTCGAGCATTCCCCAGACGGGAAAATTGAAGGCGTTGATGTGCACAGCGGCGCCGTGCAGCGGGGTGTAGATGTGCTGGCCGACGAACGTCCCGTTCTTCGACAGGGCTTCAAGCTGGCCGTCGAGAAGCACATGGGCATCGGGCAGTTCGCGTCGGCCCTTTGAGGAAAACGAGAAGAGCGTCCCGGCTCCGCCTTCGATATCGATCCAGCCGTCCTTGCGCGTCGCGCCGGTGGAAAAGTTGAGCTGGTACAATTCCTCCTTGCGGGCGAGGATCGCCTGCCCGAGCCCCTTGAGGATGCGGGCGCGGTCATGGAATGTCAGCTTGCGCAACGCCGGGCCGCCGACTTCGCGGGCATGGCGAAGCATTGCGCCGAAATCGATCCCGCCCGAGCCGGTCAAGGCCACCGGGGCGCCGTCGATCGCGCT
>JBDSSR010000281.1:0-4762 GCA_039928675.1 Sphingomicrobium sp.
GCCGATGCGCGCGCCATGCCGCGGCGCGATTCCGCCGCCCGGATCCTCGCCGACGCAGCCGCGGCGCCCTCACTTGCCAATTATGTCCGCAAGATCTCGGACGTGAACCCGCTTTACGCGCAGCTTCGTGATGCGGCCTGGACGACGATGCAATCGAACGGTGGTGAGGTTGACCCGCGCGTCGGGGTCAGCCTTGAGCGCGCCCGGCAAATGCCGGTTCAGGACCGCTATCTGATGGTCGATGCGGCCTCGGCACGGCTGTACATGATCGAAGACGGCCACATCGCCGATTCGATGCGGGTGATCGTCGGTTCGGCCGAAGCGCCAACGCCGATGGTCGCAAGCACCATCTATTATGCGACGGTCAATCCTTATTGGCACGTCATGCCATCGCTGGTTCGCTCGCTGATTGCGGTCAATGTGCTCAGCGAGGGCCTCGGCTATCTCAAGCGGCAGGGCTATCAGGTTCAGGCCGCTTCGGGCGGCGACGATGCCGCGATCGTCGATCCGACGACGGTCGACTGGAAGGCCGTCGCCGAAGGTCGTGAAATTGTCCGTGTTCGTCAGCTCCCGGGACCGGCCAATTCCATGGGCCGGGTCAAGTTTGGCTTCCCCAACGCAACCGACATCTTCCTCCACGATACGCCGGTGAAGGAGAAGTTCGAGGCTGCCGACCGAAACATCAGCCACGGCTGTATCAGGCTCGAAGATGCCGAACGGCTTTCGGCCTGGATGATGAATGGCAAGAATCCGATCGGCGCGGTGACCGGCCCAGAAGACCACGTCGCGCTGCCCACCCCGGTGCCGATCTATGTCACCTATCTCACGGCCCAGGCAAACAGCGGGCAGCTCAGCTTCGTCGACGATGCGTACGGGCTCGATGCCCGCCGCCTGTCGCAGATCGCGGCGCTTCGCTAGGCGCAGCCTGCCCGGTTCAAATTCATCTGCTTGACACGGCTGACCCGGCATTCGTGAAAGAACGGTAGGGCGCACCCGCCCGCATGGCCGATAGGCACGATTGCATTCGCCTTGGGCCAGAGCGACTTCTACCACCCTTGCCACAACGAACCCCAGATAGCGGAAAGCCCCCGATCAAGGGGGCTTTCACTAATTCTGCATCAGGATTTTCGAAGTCTAGGCGGTGACTTCGCTCATCGTCGTCAGTTTCGGCTGAGGAATGCCGCTCGTCTTGAACTGCTTGGTCAGTTCCGCCTTGCGCTCGGCAAGCTGCTCGCCGAGCGCGTCCATGTCGAGCCCGGCCTGGCGCGCCTGAGCAAACATACCTTCCATCCGTTTCTCTTCTTCTTCGACATGATGCTCGATCTCTTCCGACAGAACCTTGACCTTGGCGTCATAATATTCGTCGTTCGGACCGCCGGCCAGGATCTGCGCGATCAGCACCTTTGCCCCGTCATGTTCGACATAGGCTTCCTTGAGCAGGTCGTCCTCGATCTTGCCTTCGCAGGCCGGGTAGAAAATCTCTTCCTCGATCTGGGCGTGGACCGACAGCTCCAGGCAGATTTCCTGCGCGAGCGTTTCCTTGCGGCCATCGCCACTTGCCTTCTCGAACTTTTCAAACAACTCTTCGACGGTGCGATGGTCCTGCTTGAGAAGCGCAATCGCGTCCTTGTTTGCCGTATCGGCCATGGGCATTAACTCCATAGGTTGGAAACAATCCTAACCCGTTGAAGCGGCCCGATGTTCCTTGCTTTTTTTACCCCGCTGTCAGCTGCGGTCGCCGCTGCCGCTCGCTTCGGGTTCAGCAGTTTGCGGACCCGTCGCCGCACCCACTCCCTTGTCGAGCTCCATCCAGTCGCGGAACGGCAGCTGCTCGATCATGTCCATGACTTCGAACTCCAGCCCGCCGGGCTGCCAGGTGTCGCTGTTCCAGAGCGCGACCACGCCGCTTTTCTTTTGCGGGTCGAAGAGGATGAGTGAGCGATAGCCGCGGATTCCGCCGCGGTGACCAATGATACGGTGGCCGGAATAGTCATAGCTTCGCCAGCCATAGCCGTACCAGGCGGTGCCGATCCGATCGCGGAACTTGCGCAGCCGACCGCGTTCGCCGGGTGTGACGACATAGGGCGCATGGAGGGTTTCGAGGAGTTTCGAGTCAAGGACGTCGGGCATTTCGCCCATCTGGGCTTCCATCCACAGCGCCATGTCCTTGATGTTGCTGTTAACCCCGGCGGCCGCGGGAACCTTGTAATAAGTATCGACCATCGGCCACGCCCGCCCGCCGGCGCCGTGCGGTCTGGCCCAGCTGCGGTTCGCCTGGAGCCCGGACATCGACACGCTCCCGCTGGTCATCCCGATCGGATTGAACAGCATTCGCTTCACCGCCTGCTCATAGGGCTGGCCGGTGATCCGCGAGGCGATTTCGCTCGAGGCATCGAACGCCACGTTCTGATAATCCCAGCACGTCCCCGGCGCGCACACTGCGTTGAGGGTCGCCAGCTGGGTTCGCAGGAAGCTCGGATCCTGTCCCTCCTCCAGCTTGTTGGCAAAGGCATCGCGGTAGAGGCCAAGCCGGTGGGACAGAAGATCGCCGACCGTTGCAACGCGTTCATTGCCGTTCGGCAATTTGAGGTCGGGGGCATATTGGGCAACCGGGCCATTGAGGTCGATCTTGCCCTGCTCGGCGAGTTTCACGATCATCGTCGCGGCCACGCCCTTGGAGCAAGACGCCCAGCGAAACACGGTGTCGGGCGTCACCGGATCGCCTGAACCCTTGATCGTCTCGCCATAGCCCTGAAGGAAGGTGATCCGGCCGTTTTCGACCACTCCGACGGCAAGCCCGACCATTGCCGGTCCGGCGATCAGCTGGCGAAGCCGCCTGTCGAGTGCCCCATAGTCGACCTCGCTTCGCGACTCCGGCGACACCGAGGCAAGCGCAAGATGGGCTCGTGCAATTTCGGGCGAAGGCTGCCCTGCCGAGGTCGCGTGCGGCCGCATCGCAAGCAAGGAGACTCCGGCGAGCAGCACCACGGCGCCCGTCATGAATTTCGCGGTCTTCCCCAACGAACCCTCGCTCCCCCGCTCTTGCCCCACAGACCCTGTGGCGGCGGGCTTCTTTCGCCTCAACGGCTAGCCGGGCGCGCTTGCGACAGGCCGAGTCTTGGCCGCGACGAACTGCCCCCGTGGCCGCCTCTGCGGCCGTCCGGCTGGCAATCGCGGCGCGGCTCGCCTAAACGCCCGACCCAATGAATTTCCTTCGGACCGTATTCTGGGTGTTGATCGCGGTTGGGGTCGCGCTGTTCGCGACCCGCAACTGGACCGATGTCACGCTCAACCTTTGGGGCGACATCCAGGCCGACATCAAGCTTCCGTTCCTGCTGCTGCTGGCGTTGGTCATCGGCTGGCTTCCGACCTGGCTGGTGATGCGAACGCGGCTGTGGACGCTTCAGCGCCGGACCGACACGTTCGAGCGTAACCAGGCGGCGGCGATCGCGGCCACTGCTCCCGATTACGCCGAACAGCCCGGCAAGGACGGGGACACGGGCCTGTGAACCCGCTGTTCGTCGCCATCGACACCCCCGATCTGGTCCGAGCCGAGACCCTCGCTAAGGCGCTTTTGGGAACCGTTGGCGGGGTCAAGCTCGGCCTTGAATTCTTTGCCTCCAGCGGCCCGGCGGGCGTGGCGGTGATCTCGGCCCTTGGCCTGCCAGTCTTTCTGGACCTCAAGCTCCACGACATCCCCAACACCGTTGCCGGCGCGGTCCGCTCGCTTGGCTCCCTCAATCCGGCGATCCTCACCGTCCACGCCGCTGGCGGGAAGGCCATGCTCGAAGCCGCCAAGACCGCTGCGCCCGCAGGCTGCAAGGTGGTTGCAGTGACAGTCCTGACCAGCCTCGACCAGTCCGACCTTGCCGCAGTAGGCGTTGCTGGAACCCCCGCCGAGCAGGTCGATCGGCTTGCCCGGCTGGCGCGTGAATCGGGCCTCGATGGCATAGTCTGTTCGGGGGCCGAAGTAGGCGCAGCGCGCAAAGCCTGGCCGGACGGATTTTTCGTCGTTCCGGGGGTTCGCCCGGCGGGGGCCGATGTCGCCGACCAGAAACGCGTCGTTACGCCCGAACAGGCGCTTGGCGACGGCGCTTCGGTGCTTGTCATCGGCCGCCCGATAACGGGTGCTCCGGACCCCGCCGGGGCCGCGCGCGCGATTGCCCAATCGCTGTCCATCGAGGTCGATTGAAATGAGCTGGCTGAGCCGCGTTCGAAGCGGGATACCCTTTCTTCCCAAACGCCAGGGTGTCGAGAATTTGTGGCACAAGTGCGCCAAGTGCGGGACGATGGTGTTCGTCAAGGAGTGGGAGGAGAATTACAACGTCTGCCCGCGCTGCGATTTCCACGACCGGATTGGTCCGGCCAAGCGGTTCGAGCAATTGTTCGACGCCAATGAATATGAAATCCTGCCCTCACCCGAAGTCCGCGAAGACCCGCTTCGGTTCAAGGACAGCAAGCGTTACACCGACCGGCTAAAGGCCGCACGGACTGCTACTGCCGAGCGTGACGCACTCATCAACGCCCGCGGCAGGATCGGCGGACACCGGGTCGTGATCGGAGTTCAGGACTTCGCCTTCATGGCGGGCTCGATGGGCATTGCCGTCGGCGCCGCCTTCCTTGCCGGAACTCGCGCAGCGATTGACGACAAGGTCCCCTACATCCTGTTCACCGCCGCCGGCGGAGCGCGGATGCAGGAGGGCATTTTGAGCCTGATGCAGATGCCACGAAGTACTGTTGCGCTGGCCCAGCTCAAGGAAGC
>JBDSSR010000282.1:0-9456 GCA_039928675.1 Sphingomicrobium sp.
GCGATAGGCGGGCTCGTCCATCAATCCCTCAAGCTCGCCCGGGTCGGTCAGGCGGAGCTTGAAGAACCAGCCCTCGCCTTCGGGATCGCGGTTGATCAGCGACGGGTCGTCGCCAAGCGCGGCATTGCCTTGAGTGACTTCGCCCGAGACCGGCGCGTAGACGTCGGATGCAGCCTTGACCGATTCGACCACCGCGGCTTCCTGGCCCTTGGCGACCTCGCGCCCGGGCTCGGGCACTTCGGCAAAGACGATGTCGCCGAGCGCTTCCTGGGCGTGGTCGGAAATTCCGACCGTTGCAGTGTCGCCCTCGACCCGGACCCATTCATGATCCTTGGTGAAATACAGGCTCATAATTCACGCTCCCTTGCGGTGGTAACGGTGGGGGACGAACGGCATCGGGGTGACCCGCGCGTCGAACAATTTGCCGCGCTGCTGAAGTTTGAGCGCAGTGCCCGGCTCGGCCAGCGGGGCAGCGACATAGCCCATTGCGATCGGCCGCTGGAGCGATGGCGAAAAGCCGCCGCTGGTGACCCGGCCAAGCTCATTGCCTTCGCCGTCGAGGATCAGCGCGCCTTCGCGAACCGGCTGGCGGCCGGCGACGTCGAGCCCGACCCGAAGCTGCGCGGGTCCGTTTTCGAGCTCGGCCAGAATGCGAAGCGCACCGGCAAAGCCGCCCTCGGCGCGGCGGCGCTTGTTGATCGCGAAATTGAGCCCGGCCATGATCGGGGTGGTCTTGCGGTCGAGATCGTGGCCGTAAAGCGGCAGCCCGGCTTCGAGCCGGAGCGAATCGCGCGCGCCAAGGCCGATCGGTTTGACCAGATCGCTGTTCGTCAGTGCATCGGCAAGGTCGGCGGCGGCGGCGGCTGGAACCGAAATCTCGAACCCGTCCTCGCCGGTATAGCCCGAGCGGCTTACCCACAGATGGTGCCCGTTCCAGTTGAACGGACCGCCGTTCATGAAGCCCAGCGCCGCGACCCCCGGCACGATCGCGTCGAGCACTTGCGCGGCGCGCGGGCCCTGGAGCGCAAGCAGCGCCTGTTCCTTCATATGGTCGATGATGATGTCGCGCGGCAGGCGCCGGGTCATGTCGTCGATATCGCCATGCTTGGTCGCGCCGTTGACGACGAGGTAGAAATCCTCGCCGCGGCGGGTAGCCATCAGATCGTCGATGATCCCCGCCTCCTCGTCGAGGAGGAGCGAATATTTGGGCTTCATGTCGGCGGCGGCCTGGAAATCGCCGGGCATAATCTTCTCGAGCGCCGCAGCGACGCCGGGGCCGTGGACCAGAAGCTGGCCCATGTGGCTGACGTCGAACAGCCCGGCATTTTCCCGCGTCCACAGATGCTCGGCGATGATGCCTTCATACTGGACCGGCATTTCATAGCCGGCGAACGGGACCATCCTTGCGCCCCGTGAACGATGCCAGCCGTCGAGAGGCAAGGACCCAAGCGGTGCATCCGGCTGCTCGTGAAGTTCGCTGCTCATGGTCCGTGCGCTCCGCCAGCAAGGGTGCGACGACCGGCGCTCTGGCGAGCGTAACCGGCTGCCGCCCCCGTCTGTCTTTAGCGCCTGAGAGCTTTGCCCCTTCGGCGGCCCTCCGGCGCAGATGCACAGGAGAACACTTTCCAGACTGTCCAGGTCCGCGCGGTCCTTGGTGCCTGAGAGTTTCCGGGGGCGGTTGCTCCTTCGGCGCCATTCCTTGGCGGGAATGATCTCTCCCGCGCGGCCTTCCGACAAGCATGACTTCGCCGGTGACGGAGCGACCCTTGGCTGGCGCTCGCGCGCGAGTCAACGATAGCTGGGACCCCTGGCGGGGATATCAGCGGGTGGCGTTATACTTGAGCTGGTCGGTGGTCAGCTGGAAACCGACGAGATGCTCGAACGTCGCATTGGCGACCGCCGCGCGCACTCCGGGCTCGGCCATCGGATCGACCGCCGCATCGCTTTCGCCGGCCTTGCGCGGGCGAGTGAGGATCGCGCGGACGTTGGCCGGAAGCGACGCCGCACCGCGATTGACCCGGACCACCGCCTGAACGCGGGCAAAGGTGTGCGAACTTCCGGCCGCGAAGTTGAGCGTCGCCAGATGGACGATCTTGGCCGACACCGTCTGTCCGCCGCGAAGCGCAATGTTGAAATAGGGCAAGGCGACCTGCCGCGCTGGGCCGGGACCACGGCGCAGGGCAGTGATGGTGAAGGTCAGCACCGAAACCGAATCATTGCCAACGGTCTGGCAGGTCGCGCGAACGTCGCTGATTGCAGCGGTTACGTCGATCGCGGTCGAATCGGTGCTTCCCGCAGGGTCGAACAAGGTGATGTCGCCAGTCGCCGCGGGCACTCCGGCAATCGGGCACGTGCTTCGAACAGCATAGACGCCGCCCGTTTCGTCGACCAATTCGCCCTTGTGGGTACAGGCGCCAAGGAACATGGTTGCAGCCAGAGCGGCGAGGCGAAGCTTCACTGTGGGTGGATCCTTGCGAGTGCGGAAAGTTGATGGAGGCGTTCATAGGTAGGGCCTTCTATGCCTGCAAGCGAGCGCTTACATCGCTGTCCGCATGTTGAACCGAACTGCACCCCGTCCGCCGCTCAAGGTGCTGATCGCCGCCCCCCGCGGCTTTTGCGCCGGAGTCGACCGCGCCATCCAGATCGTCGAGCTTGCGCTCGAGCGGTTTGGAGCACCGGTCTACGTCCGCCACGAAATCGTCCACAACCGCTTCGTCGTCGATCGGCTGCGCGAGCTTGGCGCGCTGTTCGTCGACGAACTGGATGAGGTCCCCGACGACCGGCCGGTGGTATTTTCAGCCCATGGCGTGCCAAAATCGATCCCGGCCGCAGCCCGGGACCGCGCGCTGACCTTTGTCGATGCAACCTGCCCGCTGGTGTCCAAGGTTCATCGCCAGGCCGAGCGATTGATCGAGGAAGGACGGCACATCCTGTTCATCGGCCACGCCGGGCACCCCGAAGTGATCGGCACCTTCGGCCAGGTCCCGCCGGGATCGATGACCCTGGTTGAAACGGTCGAGGACGTCGCCCGGCTCGACCTGCCGCAGGCGGACAATCTCGCCTTCCTCACCCAGACCACCTTGTCGGTCGACGATACCGCAATGGTGGTCGAAGCATTGAGGAGTCGGTTCCCGGCTATCCGCGTGCCGCGCAGCGAAGACATTTGCTACGCCACCTCCAACCGCCAGTCGGCGGTCAAGGCCATCGCCGGGCAATGCGACCGGATGCTGGTGATCGGTGCGCCTAACAGCAGCAATTCGCTTCGCCTTGCCGAAGTCGCCCAGCGGATGCGGGTCCCGGCACGGCTGATCGAGCGCGCCAGCGATATCGACTGGGATTGGCTCGGATCGCCCGCGACACTTGGCGTAACGGCCGGTGCGTCGGCGCCCGAAGTGCTGGTCCGCGAAGTCATTGACGCGCTTGGCGAGCGATTCGACGTCACCGAGGAAATCGCCGACCACGCGCCCGAGCGGATGGTCTTCAAGCTTCCCCGCGAACTGATCGACTGAGCAGACCCGTGGCCGAACCGGTAATCGTCGAAATCTATACCGATGGCGCCTGCCGCGGGAATCCCGGCCCGGGCGGCTGGGCAGCATTGCTTCGCACCGGGGGCAAGGAGCGCGAGATCAGCGGAGGCGAGGCGCTTACGACCAACAACCGGATGGAACTGCTCGCCGCGATCCGCGGGCTCGAAGCGCTCAAGCGGCCCTGCCAGGTCGCACTTCACACCGACAGCAGCTATGTCCGCGACGGGATTACCCGCTGGATTCACAAGTGGCGGCAGAACGGCTGGCGAACCGCCGATAAAAAGCCCGTCAAGAATGCCGAGCTGTGGGGGGAACTGGTCGCAGCAGCCACTCCGCACCAAGTCGAATGGCATTGGGTCAAGGGGCACAGCGGTCATCCCGAGAACGACCGGGTCGACGCTTTGGCTTGCGCCGAAGCCGATCGCCAGAGGCTCGACCACCGACTTTAACATAGGTTAGGTTACGCTGCGCAACGGGGCGCGAACGCGGTCGCGTCGATATGCGAGACGCTTGAGTCGGGCTCCTCGCCAAGCAACAGCCCGGCGGCAATCGCCGACACCGCCGGAGCGGTCTGAATTCCAAACCCGCCCTGCCCGGCGCACCAGAAGAAGCCGGGCGCCTGAGAATCGAAACCGATTGCCGGGGTTCGCCAGGGCGTGAAACTGCGAAGCCCGGCCCATGTGCGCTCGACCGCTTCGATCGGCCACGGGACCACCGACTGGAGACGCTCGAGCGCATCAGCGACGTCAAGCTCCTCCGGCGCAGTGTCGCACGCAATGCTTTCACCTTCGTCGTGGGGACTGACCCACAGCCGGTTGTCGCCCTCGCCCTTGAAATAGAATGTGCCCAAAGCGTCGAGGACCAGCGGGAGTGCGCGAAGCCCGCTGTGCCCGACCCGCACCTGCGCGATGGTTCGGCGGAACGGGCGAATTCCAAGCCCCGCCACGCCGCATCGCCCGGCGACGTCATCGGCCCAGGCGCCCGCCGCATCGACGATGGTCGCTGCAGTAAGCGTCGAATCGCCGGCATGGATGTGCCAGCCCGCGCCATCGCGCCGCGCGCTGACCAGCGGGGTCGAGGTCAGCAGCGTTCCGCCCAAACGCGCAAAAGCGGCAAGGCAGCCGTGGTGGAGCGCGGCGACGTCGATGTCGGCGCAGGTCTCGTCGACCAGTCCGAAATCCCAGCCCGGGAGTAGGCCAGGAACCAGCGCTTCGAGTTGCGCCCGGCCGACCTGCGTACGGCGCGGTGCCTGGACGGTCTCGGCGCTTGGCGCGTCGCGCAGGTCGATCGAATTGCGAGCAATGGTCACTGCCCCGCGCGGGGAAAGCCAAGAGCGCCCGCCTGAGGGCCAGCCGGCTTCGAGCGCGGCGCGCGACGCAACGGTCAGCGGAACGATCGCGCTGCCTCCATAATGGGCGAGCCAGAATGCCGCCGAGCGCCCGGTGGCGTGGACCGCGCCGCTGGGCTCGGCTTCGATAATCGCGACCCTTGCACGCGCAGCGATGCGCGCACCGAGGCTTGCGCCGGCGATCCCTCCACCGACGATGACGACGTCAAACTTGCTCATCTCAGCGTCCGGTTACGAATTGGAAAGCCCTGCCGTCTAGGGGTGAGCAATGATCAACGCGCCATTTACCCAAATGCTTCTGATCGGTCTTGCCGGACTGCTGGTCGTGGCGGCGGTCGTCGACATGCGCACCTTTACCATTTCGAACCGGCTGAATGCCTGCGTTGCGCTGTGCGCTCCGCTCTACTGGCTGTCGGTCGGGCTGAGCCCGTGGCCGGGCATGGCGATCCAGCTGGCGGCCGGAGCAATTGTGTTCACGCTGCTCGCCGGGGCCTTTTACGCCGGCATGATGGGCGGCGGTGACGTCAAGCTGGCAGCGGCACTGGCGTTGTGGTTCCCGCCCGCCGGAACGGTTCGGTTCCTGGTGCTGATGTCGCTTGCAGGCGGCGTTCTGACGGTCCTGATCCTGATCCTTCACCGGGCGCAGAAGCGCCACGGCCGTCCCGAAATTCCGTACGGAGTAGCAATCGCGTTCGGCGGCCTGGCGATACTCGCCCAACGGTTTCTTAACCAATTTGTCTGATGTGTAGGGCTGTTCAATCAGCCCGTCCTGGGGAGGCGATCGCGCCATGAATGTGAAGAAGCTCGCTTTGCTCATCGGAGCCCTGGTCATTGCGGTGGTTACCGCCGTCATGGCCAAGAATATGTTCACCGGCGCGGGTGCCCAGCAAGCCGCTGCAGCCCCGGTTCCGCTCGGGCCCAAGGTGCTCGTCGCCAAAAAGGCGCTTCCGGCGGGGACCATCATCGACACTGACAGCTTCTCCTATCAGCCCTGGCCCAAGGAACTGATGCAGAGCGCTTATTATCTCGAAGGCTCGCCCGACGGCGATCCCAAGAGGCTGTTCGGAACGGTTGTCCGCTTCCCCATCACGGCCGGCCAGCCGGTTACGCGCGGCTCGCTCGTCGGGCCGCAGGATCGCGGCTTCCTCGCCGCAGCGCTTGGCCCCGGAATGCGCGCGGTCACGGTTCCGGTAAGCGTCGTCACCGGGGTCGGCGGCTTTGTCTTCCCGGGCGATCATGTCGACATGGTCCTGACCCAGACCGTCAGCGGTGGCGGCGATGGACCGCCGCTCAAGGTGTCGGAAACGATCATGCGCAACGTTCGTGTGCTCGCCACCGACCAGCGCATCACCGACAAGGGTGATGACGGCAAGACCCTGATCAAGACCTTTTCCAACGTCACCTTCGAAGTCACGCCCAAGCTGGTTGAAAAGATCGCAGTCGCGCAAAGCATGGGGCAATTGTCCCTGTCGCTTCGCTCGATTGCCGACAATGGCGCCGACCTTGAACGCGCGGTTGCGGCCGGCGACATCAAGGTCCCGGCCAACGCCGACCCGGCGCAGGAGCGGCAGATGCTGCTGACCCTGGCCAACCGTCCCAACGATTCGGGCACCACCTACAGCACTGGCGGCGACGTATCCCGTTTCCAGCGGCGATCGGTGCCGGGCAAGCCGCATATGGACATGGCAGGCGCTGCACTAGCGCCGGCAATGGCCAGCGCCGGCCCGGGTCCGATGGGTGGCCAGTCGGCCCCCGTCTACAGCGGCCCGGTGGTTCGGATCGCTCGCGGTAACAACGTCACAACCGTTCCGGTGGGGAGCCGTTAAGATGAAGACTCGCAACTCCAGTCGCCGGGCAATGCTCGGTGCAGCCTGCGCCGCGCTTGCAATCGCGACCGCAAGCCTGACCGCCTGGACTCCGGCGGCCGCCCAGTCGCGCTCCTCGCAGCCGACCGAAACGGTTAATCTGAGCCAGGGCACGGGGACTTTGGTCCGACTGTCCGAGCCGATGAGCGACGTATTCGTGGCCAATGACACGATCGCCGACGTCCAGGTGCGCTCGTCGACCCAGCTTTATGTGTTCGGCAAGTCCCGCGGCGAAACCACGGTGTTTGCAACGACCAAGTCGGGCCGCACGGCCTATGCAGCGACGGTTCGCGTCGGCAACAACATCAGCTCGCTCGACGAGATGCTGCACATGGCCATGCCCGATGCGAGCATCAACGCGATGCCGATGAACAATCTGGTGCTGCTGACCGGAACGGTTGCATCGCCGCAGGACGTCGCCGAGGCCCAGCGGCTGGTCCAGGCCTATGTCGGCGATGGGACCCAGGTCGTCACGAGGCTTCGCTCGGCAACCCCGCTCCAGGTCATGCTCAAGGTCCGAATCGCGGAAATGAACCGCTCGGCGATCAAGAAGATGGGCGTCAATCTGCTCAGCCACGACAGCAGCAGCACCGGCGGCACTTTGTTCAACATCGGCCGCGGCAATGCCGGCACGATCGATCCGGCGACGGGCACCGCAACCTTCAATAACATCGCCGGCGGCACGACCCTTGGCCTGTTCGGGAAGATCTTCGGGCTCGACCTGCTCGGCACCCTCGACCTGCTCGAGAACGATGGTGTCATCAGCACCCTTGCCGAGCCCAATCTGAGCGCTCTGTCGGGCGAAACCGCAAGCTTCCTTGCCGGCGGCGAGTTCCCGATCCCGGTGTCGCAGGGCAACCAGGCGGTGACCATCGAATATAAGGAATATGGCGTTGGCCTGGCGTTCACTCCGATCGTCCTTGCCGATGGCCGGATTTCGCTTCGGGTTCGGCCCGAGGTCAGCCAGCTCAGCGACGCCGGTTCGGTCAAGCTTGGCGGCTACACCGTCCCGGCACTGACCACGCGCCGCGCCGAGACCACGGTCGAGCTTGGCTCGGGCCAGTCGTTCATGATCGCCGGACTGCTTCAGAACAGCAACAGCAACAGCATCGAAAAGGCGCCGTTCCTTGGCGACCTGCCGGTCCTTGGAGCGCTGTTCCGTTCGACCAGCTACCGTCGCGACGAAACCGAACTGGTGCTGATCATCACGCCCTATCTGGTCAAGCCGGTGTCCAACCAGCTGGCCTTGCCGACTGACGGCTATCGCGCCCCGGACGACATTCAGCGCAACTTCCTTGGCCAGAGCTATACCGGCCGGTCGGGAGCGCATGATCCAACCGCTGTCCAGGCTTCTCCGAAAGCGCCGATCACCGGCGCTTCGGTGGCCCCCGGTCCAGGCTTCAACCTGTGATCCGCGCCCTTTTCAGGAAGGATATGACGATGCGTTCGAAACTGCTTCTCATCGCCCTGTGCTCGACGGTCGCGGCATGCAACAATCTGCCCGACCATCCTGACCGCGGCGTTGCCTCGGTCCACGTGCCGGTGGTGACCAGCGCCGACTATGTGTTCGACGCCCAGGCGCCCGACGGCACGCTTGCACCGGGACAGCCGGAGCGCCTCAGCGGCTGGTTCCAGGGTCTCGACCTTGGCTATGGCGACCGCGTCTATGTCGACGGTCTCTATGCCGACGCGGCGCGGAGCCAGGTCCAAGCAATCGCCGGCGAGTTCGGAATGATGGTGACTGCCGGATCTCCGGTGACCGCCGGCGCGGTCCAGCCCGGAATGGTCCGGGTGGTCGTCAGCCGCCGCCGCGCCGAAGTCCCCGGCTGCCCCGACTGGAGCCGTCCGGCCCAACCCAATTACGAGAACCAATCGATGCCGCAATTCGGCTGCGGAGTGAATTCCAACCTGGCTGCAATGGTCGCCAACCCCGAGGATCTGATCCACGGGCGCGAAGGCAGCGGAGTTGGCGACACGGCCACCGCGGCCAAGGCCATCGAACTCTACCGGACCACTCCGCCATCGGGTTCAAAGGGCCTGCAAAGCATGACGACGAAGGGCAAATAAGATGAACGCTCCGTTCCAGGCACGCGCGGGCCTCCGCGATCCATTCACCGCTTTCGTCTGTGACGATGCAGCGGCCGACATGCTGCGCCCGATCGCGGTCGAGCACGGCTGGTCGCCGGAAAAGGTCAACAAGGGCGGGCTTCGCAATGCGGTCCAGTCGCTCTCGGTTTCGGCAAGCCCGAACATCCTGTTCGTCGACTTGAGCGAATCTGCCGATCCGCTGAACGACATCAACGCGCTTGCCGAAGTGTGCGAGCCGGGAACGATCGTCATTGCCGCCGGAACGGTCAACGACGTCCGGCTTTATCGCGACCTCGTCGCAAGCGGCATTCACGATTATCTGCTCAAGCCGTTTTCGGCCGACCAGCTGCGCGACACCTTCGCCCACGCCCAGACGATCCTTTCGGGACCGCGCGGCGAAGCCCAGGCCGACAAGCCCCACATTATGGCGGCGGTGATCGGCGTCCGCGGCGGCGTTGGAGCATCGACGGTGGCGACCTCGCTGGCCTGGATGCTCGGCGAAAAGGCGCGCCGTTCGACCGCATTGCTCGACCTCGACGTGCATTTCGGAACGGGCGCGCTCGCGCTCGACCTGGAGCCGGGCCGTGGTTTGACCGACGCGATCGAAAATCCGAGCCGGATCGACGGA
>JBDSSR010000283.1:0-19496 GCA_039928675.1 Sphingomicrobium sp.
CCGGCCGCGGCGCATCGATCCGGCGCCACCATGGATCATCAGTCGCCAGCGCTGTTCGGTCATCGCCACGGCCATAACCACGGGACCGCAACGAATCCAGTTGACGCCGTCAATCGAAGCATATAATTATGATATCAATTAAAGGGAGGCAGACATGACCAAAGAACATGGCTTTGCGCTGAATTCGACGACCGAACGTCCGGCTGACACCTACAGTGGCTATATGATGCTGGTTCTGCTGCTGGTGGTGGTGGCGGTCCAGGCCTTCGGGATTTTCAACCTGGCCAATGATCATATCGCCTTGCTTCCGATCGTGTGCGTAATCGTTGGCCCGATCCTTCTGATCCTGATCTTGCCCGGATTCTACATGCTCCAGCCGAACCAGGCGGCGTCGCTCAACCTGTTCGGTTCGTACAAGGGCACCGATCGCGTGACCGGCCTTCGCTGGACCTGGCCGTGGATGCTAAAGAAGAAGCTGTCTGTCCGCGCCAACAATTTCATTTCCGACAAGATCAAGGTCAACGACCTGCGCGGAAACCCCATCGAAATGGCCGCGCAGATCGTGTGGCGAGTGATCGACACCGCCCAGGCGTTGTTCGACGTCGACGATTACAAGCAGTTCGTCCGAGTCCAAGTCGAAGCCGCGATCCGGACGATCGGCTCGCGCTATCCGTATGACGATTTCGAGCATCAGGAAGTGACCCTTCGCGGCAATCACGATCAGGTCGGCACAGAGCTTCGCTCCGAACTCCAGGCGCGCCTCTCGGTCGCCGGGATCACCGTCGACGAGTGCGGCTTCACCCACCTTGCCTATGCTCAGGAGATCGCCAGCGCGATGCTTCGCCGTCAGCAGGCCGAGGCCGTGGTCGCGGCGCGCAAGACGCTGGTCGAAGGTGCCGTCGGAATGGTCGAGATGGCGCTTTCGATGCTGAGCGAGAAGAATGTCGTCGAGCTCGACGATGAGCGTCGCGCGGCGATGGTTTCCAACCTGATGGTCGTGCTGTGCGGGGAGCGCGATACGCAGCCCGTCGTCAACACCGGCACGCTCTACCAGTAGCCGCTGGTGCCAAACCGCGAGCGCAAGGCGTACCCGTTGCGCGTCGATCCCGCCTTGTGGTCGGCGGTCGAGCGCTCGGCCTCGTCCGAACTGCGAAGCGTCAATGCACAGGTCGAATGCCTGCTTCGCGAAGCGCTTGGCGCGCGCGGCGTGAAACTCAAATCACCGGCACCGAGGAAACGCGGGCGGCCGCCCAAGGACAAGAAGTCACCGGAGAAAAAGGAATGACTGACGAAGGTTACTGGTTTCGGCCGAGGCGTTACGGCTTCGGCTCAGGCGTGCCCATCAAGTGGCAGGGCTGGGCGCTGGTCCTGGTCACGCTGGCCGTAATCTGGAGCGTGGTGTTCTGGTTTCCGGACCGGCCGCTCATCATCATTTCGGTCGCGGTTCCAGCGGCCATTGTCTGCGCCATCATCGCCGCCAGAACAACGCGCGGCGGCTGGCGTTGGCGTTGGGGGGAGAAGGACTGATGTTATCCATGCTTTTGGCGGTCGCGGTTGTCGCGTCCGCGCCGATGACGATTGCCGGACCCAAAGGCCCCATCGAAGGGACCTTTGTCGACGCCGGCAAGCATGCGCCTGTCGTCCTGATCATCCCCGGTTCCGGACCGACCGACCGCGACGGCAACAACCCGATGGGCGTCGCCGCTGCGCCCTACAGGATGCTCGCCGAGGCTCTGGCCGTGCACGGGGTCTCGACGCTCCGTGCCGACAAGCGCGGCATGTTCGAGAGCAAGGCGGCGATTGCCGATGCCAATGCCGTGACCATCGCGGCCTATGCCGACGACGCCCATCAATGGGCGACCACCCTTCGCAAACAAGCGGGAGTGAGGTGCGTCTGGCTGCTTGGTCACAGCGAGGGCGGGATCGTGGCGCTTGCCGCCGCCCAAAAGCCGAAAGACCTGTGCGGGATCATTCTGGTCGCGAGCCCCGGCCGCAGGCTCGGCGCGATTCTTCGCGAGCAGCTTCAGGCCAATCCCGCCAACGCTCCGCTCCTGCCCCAGGCCATTGCGGCAATCGACCTGCTGGAAGCCGGGAAAGCGGTTGATTCGTCAGGCTTTGCAGCGCCGCTCCAGCCGTTGTTCTCGGCCAAGGTCCAGCCATTCCTGATCGACCTCATGAGCCAGGATCCGGCAGGAATGGCCGCCACGTCTTCGCTGCCGCTGCTCATCGTTCAGGGAGAAAGAGACCTGCAGGTTTCGCGCGCCGACGCCGAAGCGCTGGCCAAGGCGCAGCCAGAAGCAAAACTGCTGCTGCTGCCGCAAATGAACCACGTCATGAAAGATGTTGCGGGGGATGATCGCGCGGCCAATCTGGCGACTTACGCCGATCCCACACTGCCGCTCGATCCCGGGCTGGTTGAGGGCATCGTCAAATTCGTCAAGCCGTGACTGCGAGGGGCGCGACAACCGCTGCGCTTTGCGTGGGCGCCCCGGCCCTCTATATGCTGGCTCATGTCCATCCGTCCCTGGCGCGATATCGAGCGGCGAAAGTCGCGGCAGATTATGGTCGGCTCGCTCCCGGTCGGCGGCGATGCGCCAATCAGCGTCCAGACTATGACCAACACGCCGACCGAGGACGCGTCGGCGACGATCGACCAGATCCGCCGATGCGAGGAAGCCGGCGCCGACGTGGTCCGCGTTTCCTGCCCGACGCCCGAGGCGACCGCGGCGCTTCGCCAGATCGTCCGCGAAGCCCGCGTGCCAATCGTCGCCGACATCCACTTTCACTACAAACGGGCGCTCGAAGCGGCTGACGCCGGCGCGGCCTGCCTTCGCATCAACCCCGGCAACATCGGCTCGGCTGAACGGGTGCGCGAGGTCGTTGCTGCGGCGCGCGCTAACGGCTGCGTGATCCGCATCGGAGTCAACGCCGGAAGCCTCGAGCGCGACTTGCTCGAAAAATATGGCGAGCCATGCCCCGAAGCCTTGGTCGAAAGCGCGCTCGACCATATCCGAATCCTCGAGGATCACGGGTTCCAGGACTATAAGGTTGCGGTCAAGGCGAGCGATGTGTTCCTCGCGGTTGCAGCCTATCAGCAGCTTGCAGACGCGGTCGATTGCCCGTTGCACCTTGGCATTACCGAGGCCGGCGGGCTGATCGGCGGAACCGTCAAATCGGCGATCGGCATCGGCAATCTGTTGTGGGCCGGAATCGGCGACACCATCCGGGTCTCGCTTTCGGCCGAACCGGAGGAAGAGGTTCGGGTCGGATACGAAATCCTCAAGAGCCTCGGCATCCGCAGCCGGGGGGTACGAGTCGTCTCCTGCCCAAGCTGTGCTCGCCAGGGCTTCGACGTCATCCGCACCGTCGAGGCGCTCGAAGGCCGACTTCAGCATATCAAGACACCGCTCAGCCTGTCGGTGCTTGGTTGCGTCGTCAACGGACCGGGCGAAGCGCGCGAAACCGACATCGGCATTACCGGTGGGGGCAATGGCAAGCACATGGTCTATCTGTCGGGCGTGACCGACCACCATGTTCAGGATGCCGGGATGATCGACCACATCGTCCGACTGGTCGAAGCCAAGGCTGCCGAGATCGAAGCCGCCGACATCGAGGCCGCCCAAGCCGTCGAAGCAACGCTCGACGCGGCCGAGTAGAAACCGGTAGTCCCGGCGCGTGATCCGCGTCGACCAGCGCCTCGTCCCAGCCTTTTTCGCAGCGCTCGCCGCGGTCGCCGTTCTGTCGATCATGGACGCGATGATGAAGCATCTCGTTCTCGCCATCGGCATCGTCGCGGTCAGTGTCTGGCGATCGGTGGTCAGCGTAGGGATCGGCGCGGCGCTCTATTTGCCGCGCCGCCGCGGGTGGCCGACCCGGCGGACGCTTGCCTTCCACGTCGCGCGCGCAATGGTCGTGACACTTCTCGCCACTCTGTTCTTCTGGGGCATCGCTCGAGTTCCGCTTGCACAGGCGATTGCGCTGACCTTCATCGCGCCGCTGATCGCAATGCTTCTGGCCGCCGTCCTGCTCGGGGAGCGGGTCGGCGGACGCTCGATAGCCGGCTCGATCGTAGCGTTCGCGGGGGTGATCGTGATTGTCGTCGGACAGGCGCGCATTGCCATCGGACACGACGCATTGCTCGGAATTGCCGCGATCATCGGATCGGCGCTGACCTATGCGGTCAATATCGTCATGATGCGTCGCCAGGCGATTTCCGCGCGCCCGCTGGAGATCAATTTTTTCCAGTCGCTGACGGTGGCCGCGCTATGGCTCGCCGCGCTGCCGCTCGTCGGTCTTCCACAATGGCCAGCCGGGCAATGGTCCTGGATCCTGGGCGCTGCGGCCTTGTCGACAACAGGGACTCTGGTGTTTGCCTGGGCCTATGCGCGCGGACCGGCGAGCTATCTTGCAGTTACCGAATATAGCGCGTTCCTGTGGGCGGCGCTGATGGGCTGGCTGGTGTTTCGCGAGCATGTTTCATCCGACACCATTGTCGGCGCAGGCCTGATAATCGGCGGCTGCCTGATCGCTGCTCGGCGCAAGCGTTCGCCGCTGCCCGAGATCGCCGCCGGCTAGCCCGAGCCGAGCGAATTGATCGCGAATGCAAGCACTCCAAGATTGAACACGAAGGCTGCCATGCAATGGCCGATCACAGCCTTGCGGATCGACTGCGATTCGATCTGGCAGTCGGAGGTCTGGAAGGTCATCCCCAAGGTGAACGCGAAATAGAGGAAGTCCCAGTAATTGGGCTCCTTCGTGCCCGGGAAGGAAATGCCGCCCGAATCGCCACGCCGGCCCTTGGCCGAATGATAATATAAATTGGCGTAGTGAAGCGCGTAAACAGTGTTGCCGAACAGCCAGGCGAGCACCAGCGTGGCAACGATCATCAGGATTTCCAGACCGTGCAGTCCGCTGCGCTTGGCAATGATTGCGCCCACCGCAAGCAGGATCGCGGTGGTCACCGTGACCGTGATTCCAAGCAGCGTCGGGCGATTGGCGTCATTGTCTCTCGAATGGCGGCGCATTTGGGCGGCATCGTCGTTGAGCAGCGGAATGCACGAGCCGAGGAAAGCCAGTGCTGCAGCGTCGAAGCCGACCATGATTCCTTCCAGCACCCTCCATAGCAACGCAGCAGTCGTCGCGCCGATGATCAGCACGGCGACGAACAGGATGAACCTGACAGGCGCGAACTTGTTGATGTTGATGATCACCACTCCCTCGCCGCCATGCTAGCGGCAGGCGCGCGTCCGCGCTAACGACTTCGAAATGCCCTGGTTATGGCTCATCGTTGGCGGCCTGTTCGAAATCGGGTTCACGACTTCGCTGCGTTTCGTCGACGGATTTCGAAACCTGCAGTGGACTCTCGCTTTCCTCGCTTCGGTCGCGGTCAGCATGGGGCTTCTGCAGGTCGCGTCGCGCTCGATCCCGATGGGCACCGCTTATGCCGTGTGGGGCGGGATCGGGGCTGTCGGAACCGTCGCGGTCGGGATCCTCTGGTTCCATGAACCGTCGAGCGTCGCCCGTCTGCTTTTGATTGTCGCGATCGTCGCCGCCATCGGGGCGCTCCGCCTGACCGCCTGACCGCTTTATTCCGGCATGATCATGAATTGCTCGAACCGGCCGTTCGCGCCGGGCTCGGCATAGGTTACCAGGGTCAGCGTCTTCTTGGCGAACTTGATCGTGAAATTGCGGTTGACGAACCCGCCGCGAAGCGACGGCGGACGGGGCGCCTCGATCGACAGCGGCCGGCCAAGCGGCGCCAGGCTCGATCGATAGTCCCTTAGCACCGTGGCATCGAAATATTCGCCGAGGTGGGCGGTCAGCTTGCCCCGGTCGACCTTTCCGGCGGCCAGGCCGGCATAGATCGCGCGCACGTCGGCAAGGCGGTCGCCTTCGTCGCCAAGCGCCGGCTCGGGGCTGCTCAGGACGATCTTTTCGATGCCCGAGGTGATCGTCCCCATCGCTCCGCTAAAGTCGGCGTTGGTGAACACCACGATTGCGTCGCGACTGTCGGGATAGACGGTGTTCTGGGTCAAGAAGCCGACCGCTTCGCCACCATGGTCGATGACGTGCCGCTCGCGCGCATAATGGTTGTCGACGCCAAGCCCGTAACCGTTGGTCCGTCCGTCGGCGCGCAGAACCGGCGCTTCCTGCTCGTCCCAGTCGCGCGCCGGAATCAGCGCCCGGTCAAGCCGCGCAATGTCCCACTTGGCAAGATCGGCCGCGGTCATCGACAGTTCGCCCGCAGCGTACAGCCAGCCGGTCGCAGGTGGCTGCGCGATCCGCACCGGCCCCAGCGCATAGCGATGATAGCCGGCCGGAAAGTTGCTCGTGTTGGTGTCGTCCTGGTTGAGCGCGCGCATCCCAAGCGGTGCAAAAACCTTGCGCTGCAGATACGCCAGAAGCCTCTCGCCGCTGACCTTCTCGGCGATCATCCCGGCCACGACATAGCCCGTGTTGCTGTACTGCCAGCGCGTGCCCGGTTCGAAGTCGAGCGGCTTTTTGGCCCATTTGTCGACGATGTGCTGGGGCGTCGTCGGCTCGGTCATCTCGGCAAACATGTAATCCTGCGGCCAGAAGTCCTGGAGGCCGGACGTGTGCGACAACAATTGGCGAATGGTGATCCGGTCGCCGTCAGTGATCCCGGGAACGAATTTGGACACATGGTCGTCGAGGCTGAGCTTGCCCTCGTCGCGTAGTAGAAGCAGCGCCATCGCCGTGAATTGTTTGGAATTCGACGCAATCTGATAGGGCAGGTCGGCGCGAGCGGGGAGCCCCTCATTGGCCTTGCCGTAAGCCTTGTCGAGCACCAGCCGACCGTTGCGGACGATCGCGATCTCGGCGGATGGGACGCCGGTTTCGGCCAGCGTCTTGGCAACCAGCCGGTCGATCCGGGCGACATCGGCCGGGGCGAGCTGTTGAGCCGAGGCAGGAACAGCGATGAGCGCCACCAGCGCGGGTACAAGTTTGATCATTGCCGCACCGTAGCGGCAGCGGTTCACCTGTCGAGTCGCCGGTCGCGCGATCAGCGTTGCGGCTGAAGCAGCGGAGCAACCTCCGGGCTGTCCTCGATCGACCGATAGAATTTGGGCGTCGGGAACGGCCCGCGCGCCTGCTCATAGGCATAGCCCAGCGACAGCAGCCGGCCTTCCGACCATTTGGGTCCCATGAAGCTCAACCCCACCGGCAGCCCCTTGATCAGGCCCATCGGCACCGTGAGGTGCGGATAGCCCGCAACCGCCGCAAGATTGCCGGCGCCGCCATCGGTGTAGAGATCGGCGTTGACCGCATCGATGTGCCACGCCGGACCGGCCGTCGGACCGACCAGAGCAACGACATGATATTGCTTCAGCAGCCGGTCGATCCCGTTGGGGCCGGCGGCCTGAAAGCTTGTCGCCCGCGCCTTTTTGTATGCGGGATCGCCAAGCCCCTTGGTCTTGACCGCCTGTTCGAAATATTCCTGCCCGAACAACGCCATTTCCTGGCGCTCATGGGCACTGTCGAACGCGATCAGGTCGGCCAGCGAGCGCACTCCAATCGGCGCTGGGCTGTCCTTGAGATATTTGGCCATGTCGGCCTTCAGCTCGACCTGCAGGACGGTGTTTTCATTGTCGCCAATATTCTTCTGGTCGAAGGTTTTGATGTCGACCAGGATCGCGCCTTGCTGGCGAAGGATTACAAGCGCGGTTTCGAACGCCGGCTTGAGCGTCGGCGATGACGCAAAGTGCATCACTCCGATGCGCTTCCCCTTGAGCGACCCGGCATCGAGCGCGGCGGCATAATCGGTCTTGCGCTGGTCGGCTTCGCTGGTCGCCGGGTCCTTGGGATCGCTGCCGGCTATCACGCTCAGCAGCTCGGCCGCTTCGCGCACTGTGGCTGTCATTGGCCCCGCGGTATCCTGGCTGTGGCTGATCGGGATGATGTAGGTCCGGCTGACCAGACCAACGGTCGGTTTCAGTCCGACGATGCCGTTGAACGCCGCCGGGCAGGTCACCGATCCGTCGGTTTCGGTGCCGATCGCGAAACGCACCATCCCGGCAGCGACCGCGGCGCCGCTCCCGCTCGACGATCCGCACGTATTGCGATCCAGCGCCCACGGATTGCGGGTCTGGCCGCCAACCGCGCTCCAGCCCGAGATCGAACGGGTCGAACGGATATTGGCCCATTCGCTAAGATTGGTCTTGCCAAGGATGATTGCCCCCGCCCCGCGAAGCCGGGCGACCAGTGGCGAATCGCGACCGGTGACGTTGTTGGCAAGCGCCAGGCTGCCTGCCGTCGTCGGCAGCGTCCCGGCGCTTTCGATATTGTCCTTGATCAGCACTGGCTGCCCGGCCAGCGGACCCCGGGCAGTGCCGGCGTCGACGCCACGCGCCTGATCCATCGCGGTTGGATCGACCGCAATCACCGCGCCCAACTGCGGGTTGACCAGCGCGATCCGGTCAAGCGCGGCCTGGACGTTGCTTTGCGCGGGCGAAAGCGGCTGGGCGTCTGCGCCAACCGCCGATCCGGCCAACCCGGCCGCCGCAATCATCAGACAGAGTCGGCGCATTGTGATTGCTCCCGTGGTCAGCGCGGCGCGAGCAGGGCGTCGAGCGTGCCTGGTCCCTTGCCGGTCTTTTCTAGCCGCGGATAGCGCAGGCCACCGTGCCATTCGAGCGCGACCGTGCGATACAGTTTACCGGCCTTTACCAGCAGTTGCGGCGCTGGTCCTTGCCCGGCGGCCGCCTTGATGGCGTCCTTGAACGCATCCGGATCAAACGCGCGGCCATTGAGAGCAACGATCTGGTCGCCCGGCGTAAGCCCGGCATTGAAGGCGGCGCTGTCCCACAGGACGCCCCCGACCTTGCCGTCATTGCCGACGCTCAACCCGCCCGAATAGTTGAGGTTGGCGGACTTGCTGTCCTTTTCGCTACTCTTCCACCATTTGGTCGGCTCGGCGGTGTAAACCAGCCGATATCCGCCCTGGTTGATGCCTTCGAGGGGGGCGGCAGGAGCAACGTCATAGACCCGCCGCTGCAGGTAACCGGCCCAGTCATAGGGCACGACCTGGTTGAGCGTCGCCGCAACGTCGTCGAAGGTATAGGTCAGCTCGCCGAAGTCGCGATCGCGAACGCCGTAGAAAGCCTTTGCGAAATCGTCGATCGAGCGCTTGCCGCCCGAACGCTCGCGGATGATCCGGTCGACGTCGATCCAGATCAGCTGGCCTTCGCTGTAATAATCCTCGGCCCGCTGCCAGCTGCGCCATGGCTGGGGCGTTCGCCCGGCGGCGATCGGATCGTTGGTGGTATCGACCAGTGGCCGCCAGTTCCGACCCGGAGTGCCCTCGCTATAGGCGGCGGCGGTTGCAGCGATCGAGTCCAGCGTTTCCTGCTTGGACAGCATCCCCGATCGCGCTCCAAGGACATAGCCCCAGAACTGGGTCTGGCCTTCGTAAACCCACAGCAGGCTGTCCTCCATCGGAACGCGATAGTCGGGAGTCCACAGGTCCGCTCCACGGCGGAACTTGCCGTCCCAGCTGTGGCTGAATTCGTGCGGAAGAAGGTTGCGATCGCGAAGCTTGTTGTCCCAGTCGGTAAAATAGCCGCGACCGACGCCATCTTCCGAGCTTCGGTGATGCTCCAGGCCATTGCCGCCAAGGCTGTCCGATATGGTCAGAAGAAAATCGTAATGATCGTAATGCTGGCTGTCGAAGGCCTTGGCCGCCTGGTCAACCAGGCGCTTGTGGGCGTCGATCTGCGCCGGCGTCGCGGCAAGCTCCGCCTCGGTGTCGGCGATAACGTCGAGGGCGACGTCATTGGTCAGCGGGATGCGACGATAATGGGCCCCTGCGATCAGCGGAGAATCGACCAGGATTTCATAGCTCGTCACCGGATAGTCGATGCGGTTGCCGGTCTGGCCGCTCGGACGAAGCGCCGTCGCGACTTTCCAGCCCTTGGGGACGATAACCGTCGGCTGGACCGCAATCTGGCGCACGTAATAGCCCGCCGGGTAGAGCGAATTGGACAGCCACTGAATGCTTTCCATATCCGGAGTGGCAAGAATCCGGCCCTGGTTGTTGTCCGTCGGGGTGACATATTGGAACTCGACCTCGATCGCTTTGACCCCCTGGGGCACCATCACGTGGAAGGCGTAGACGTCGAGCGTATCGCGTTTCCACACCAGCGGCTTGCCGCCCGCGCTTGGCCGAAAGCCGGTGACGTTCTTGATGTCGTTGCGCGGACTGTGCCCGCCCGGGACCCACTTGGGGTACAGCAGGACGAAGTCGCCCGGCCCCGGAACCGGGATGGTCTGATGGATCCGGAAAATCGCCCGGGTGACGTCGCTAGCATCGACCGTCAGCTGAATCGTGCCCGGAAAAGGGATGTCGCGTGCCGCCGGGATGGTGTCGACCTTGGCGGTCGGCTGCGGCCTGCTGTTCTGGGGGGGAACGATCTGCGCCGAGGCGGACGCCGCGGTGGTCAACAGCAAAATGGCAAGCGCGGCGCGACGCATGGATGAACTCCCTCGAACTATTTGATCGACAAGGTGCGACTTAACGCCAGTTGCCGGGCCTGTGCAACGCAACTCACCCACCCCTTCGTCGGACTGAAACGGCCCTTTGTCGAACTTGTGTTGGTTGTCAGCCGACATTCACTTGGCGCAGTTACCCCAACCCGATGCTTACCCGATCGATCTTGATGCTGAGTGCAGCGCCGCTGTTCATTGCTTCGCCCGCCCTCGCCCAACAGGCAGTTCAAGCCAGCCCTGCTCCAGCTGCCCAGGCGGCGGCGCCGGTAGCGGCCGAGCCTCCTCCCGCAACCGATTCAGTGCCCCAGGCCGACCCTGGCGTAGACGACAGCGAAGACGCCATTATCGTCACCGGAACCCGCGCGCGCGGCTCGGTGCTTGGTGACATCCCGCCCCAGAACACGCTCGACCAGCGCGACGTTCGTGCAACCGGCGCGACCAGCGTCAGCGAACTGCTCGACGCTCTTGCGCCGCAGATCGGAAGCTCGCGCGGACGCGGCGGCGGGGCGCCGGTGGTGCTTCTCAACGGGCAGCGCATCTCGGGCTTTCGCGAGCTTCGCGACCTTCCGACCGAGGCCCTTGAGCGAGTCGAAATACTGCCCGAGGAAGTCGCTCTCAAATATGGCTATCGCGCCGACCAGAAGGTCGTGAACATCGTCCTTCGCTCGCGCTTTCGTTCGACGTCAGTCCAGCTTGCCGGAACGACCGCGACCGACGGCGGCTATGGTGGCGCCCGGGGCGACATCACCCGGCTTCACATCAATACCACGGGCCGAACGACCTACAATTTGCATGCCGAAGGCAATGGCATGTTGACCGAGGACGAGCGCGCAATTGTTCTTGATGGCGTGCCGACGGGCGCAACCGCCGACGAGGCGCTCGGCGCGCGATCGCTGATCGGCACCAAGCGCGACGTTCGCGGCGCGGTCACCGTCAACCGCACCGTTCTGGGCAACGTCTCGGCAACGCTCAACGGGGAGGTCGAGCATGTTGAAGGCCGCTCGCTGATCGGTCTTGGCGAGACGCTGCTCGCTCCGCTGGCGCGCAATACGACCAGCGACACCGCCCACCTCGGGACTACGCTGAACGGCAACGCCGGCCAGTGGCACTGGAACGTCACCGGCAATGCCGACCTTGACCATGACACTACCGGGACCGCTCGGGACGACCTTGCCGCGGGGCTCGACCGGGCGCGCGAAACCCGGGCTTCGGGCGACCTTAACGCCAATGCCAATGGCAAGCTTTTTACTCTTCCGGCGGGTGATGCAAGCGCGACTGTGACACTCGGCGCCGCGACCGTTCACCAGGACAGCGAACGAATTCGCCAGGGAGTCGTTGATCGAACCGCGCTCGGGCGCACCACCGGCAAGGCCGGAGTGAACATCGATCTTCCGATTTCGCGCCGCAACCGCGACTTCAGCACGCTTGGCAACCTCACGCTCAACGGCAATGCCGAGGCTGAACATTATTCCGATTTCGGCACTTTGACGACGATCGGCGCCGGAGCCAATTGGTCGCCGTTCGACCGGCTCAACTTTCTCGGCAGCTGGACTCGCGAGGAAGGTGCGCCGACCGTGCAGCAGCTTGGCGACCCGGTGCTCGACACTCCGGGCAGCCGGATTTTCGATTTCACGACCGGGCAAACGGTGCTTGCGACGGCGATCACCGGCGGCAATCCGGCGCTTCAGGCGGACAAGCGCACCGTCTTCAAGCTCGGCGCCAATTGGCAGCCATTCCCCAAAACCGATCTTCGGCTTCGCGCCGACTATGTCAGTTCCAGGATTAGCCATCCGATACAGGGCATTTACGGGCCCACGCCAGCGCTCGAAGCCGCCTTTCCCGAGCGATTCGTTCGCGATTCGTCAGGCCAGCTGGTCAGCGTCGACCTGCGACCGGTCAACTTCGACAGCGCCTCGCGCGAAACGCTCAGGGTGGGCTTTGATATCTCCAGGCAACTCAAGTCGAAGCGCCCGTCACAATCGACGATGGACCAGCTTCGCTCGCAATTTCGAGCGGCTTTTGGCGGGGCCGGCGAGGGACGTCCCGATGCTCCTCCCCGGACTGCAACGACCACGGGGACAGCAACGAGTTCGGGCATGGTTGCGCCTAGCGGGGCGCCGGCCACCGGCACTTCGGCGAGCGGAGCCCCGGCTACCGGGGCTGCCCCGCCGCCACCGCCCAGCGGCGGTGACGGTGGCCGCAGCTTTGGTGGTGGACGTGAAGGCGGCTTTGGCGGCGGACGTGGCGGCGGCGGCGGCGGCGGCTTTTTCGGCGGCGGAAGCCGCGGGCGGCTGTCCTTTTCGCTGACCGACACGATCACCTTTGTCGACAGGGTCTCCATCGGCCCAGGCCTTCTCCTGCTCGACTATCTCCACGGTGAGGCCGCGGGCGGCCGCGGCGGAACGCCACGCCACTCGGTCGAGGCGCAGGGGGGATGGTCCAACAACGGGCTTGGCATCCGGGTCAGCGCCGACTGGCGAAGCGGGACCACGGTCGACACGCTGACCGGCGACAATCTGCGCTTTTCGCCATTGGCCACGTTCGACCTGCGGCTGTTCGACAACTTCGGCGACCAGCCCGACCTGGTTGTCAGGCACCCGTGGCTGCGCGGCACCCAGTTGCGGCTTGAGGTCAAGAATTTGCTCAATAGTAGGCCGGCCGTGCACGATGCGACCGGTGCGGTTCCGTTGAGCTATCAGCCGGACCTGCTCGACCCGCTTGGCCGAACGATCATGATCAGCTTTCGGAAATTATTCTCGCCTTCGCCGCGCGCAATTGTTCGCGAGCGCCAGCAGGAGCAGCAGTCGGGAATGGCGCCGCCGCCTCCGCCGCCTGAGCCCCAGCCGACGTCCACGCGACCGGCCGCTGCAACACCCTGATTTTCGCTGCCGTGCAAATTGTGCTTTAGGCCCCCGGGATGACGAATGTTCAGCCCGTCCGCGGCACGCAAAGCTTGTTGGGAGAGGATGCCGACCGTCTGGCCACGGTGGTCGCGGAGTTCGATCGCGTGCGCAGGCTGTATGGATTTCGCCGGGTCGAAGTGCCGACGATCGAGCCGACTGCGGTGTTCGCACGGACGATGGGCGAGACGACCGATGTCGTGTCCAAGGAAATGTATTCGTTCGACGATCGCGGCGGCGAATCGATTACGCTTCGGCCCGAACTCACTGCTGGGATTTGCCGCGCCTATCTGAGCGAAGGCTGGCAGCAATATGCGCCGCTGAAACTCGCCACCCACGGCTCGGCGTTCCGGTACGAGCGTCCGCAAAAGGGCCGCTTCCGCGAATTCCACCAGCTCGACGCCGAGATTATCGGCGCCGGCGAACCCCAGGCCGATGTTGAGCTGCTGGCCTTCGCCGATCAGCTGCTCAAGGGACTTGGAATCGACGGCGCGATCCTCAAGCTCAACACCCTCGGCGACCCTCAAACGCGCGCCGCCTGGCGCGATGCCCTGCACGACCATTTCCGAAGCTGCGTTTCGGATCTCAGCGAAGACAGCCAGGCGCGGCTTGAGCGCAACCCGCTGCGAATCCTCGACAGCAAGGCGCATCAGGACTGGCCGATGGTAGACGCTGCTCCGGCCATCGACGATTTCCTGACTGCCGAGGCGGCCGACTTCTTCGCTCAGGTGACCGACGGCCTCGACGCCGCCGGGGTGGCGTGGGAGCGGGCACCGCGACTGGTGCGCGGCCTCGATTACTATCGCCATACAGCGTTTGAATTTGTCACCGACCGTCTTGGCGCCCAGGGGACCATTCTCGCCGGTGGGCGCTACGACGGCCTGATCGAAGCGCTCGGCGGGCCTCATACGCCCGCGGTCGGCTGGGCGGCGGGGATCGAGCGGCTGGCGATGATGATCGATGCGCCGGCGCCATTGGCGCTTGACGTGGCGGTGGTCGCCGAACATTCGACCGGTGAGCGTCATGCCGTTGCACTGGCCGCGAAACTTCGGGCGGCGGGTATTGCCACGGAGCTGTTCCTGACAGGAAGTCCGCGCAAACGCTATGATCGTGCGATGAAGTTTCGCCCCGCTGCCATCATCTCCTTCGACGTCCGCGACGGGGCTCCCTATCACGGCTTCAAACTTCTCGACTCCGGGAATGGACAGGCTGTCCGGGCGCATGAAATTTTCGACGCTCAATGACCAAAATCTCTTCTGAACGGATCGCGTCGATCGAGGCGCGCAAGCATGATTTGGCCGACGCGATGTCCGCGCCCGATCTGGCGCCTGAGGAATTCGTCCAGCTGAGCAAGGACTATGCCGCAATCGAGCCGGTAGCCCAGGCCGCGCGCGAGGTCCGGCGGCTGCGCGCGGAGCTTGAAGTGCTCAACGGCCTCATCGCCGATCCGGCGGCCGAGGCCGAACTCAAGGACATGGCGTCGGCCGAAGCCGAGGACATCCGCCACAAGCTGCCGTTGGCCGAACGGGCGCTCGCGCTTCGCCTGCTGCCCCGCGATTCCGCCGACGATCGGGCGGCAATGCTCGAATTGCGCGCCGGCACTGGAGGCGACGAAGCGGCGCTGTTCGCTGGCGACCTTTTGCGGATGTACCAGCGCTTCGCCGAACTCCAGGGCTGGCGGTTCGAATTGATCAGCGCCAGCTCGGCCGAAGTCGGCGGATACAAGGAAGCGATCGTGTCGATCCACGGTTCGGGCGTGTTCGCAAAGCTCAAGTTCGAAAGCGGAGTCCATCGTGTCCAGCGCGTCCCGGTGACCGAAAGTGGGGGCCGGATTCACACCTCCGCGGCAACCGTCGCAGTGCTTCCGGAAGCCGAGGACGTCGACGTTCAGATCGACGAAAAGGATTTGCGGATCGACGTTTACCGCTCGTCGGGGCCGGGCGGGCAGTCGGTCAATACGACCGACAGCGCGGTTCGGATCACCCACCTTCCGACGGGTTTGGTGGTTATCCAGCAGGACGAGAAGTCACAGCACAAGAACAAGGCCAAGGCGCTCAAGGTGCTGCGCACGCGTTTGTTCGAACTCGAACGCGAACGGCTTGCCAGCGAACGCGCGGGCGCGCGCAAATCCATGGTCGGGTCGGGCGACAGGTCGGAACGAATCCGGACATATAATTTTCCCCAGGGTCGCGTGACCGACCATCGCATCAACCTGACTTTGCACAAGCTCGACGAAGTGCTCGAAGGCCCGGCGCTCAGCCAGCTGATCGATGCTCTCACGGCCGAGGACGAAGCCGAGCGCCTCGCCGGCCTCGACGAAGCGTGAAGGCCATTTCGCGGGCGCTTGCCGAGGCCGCGCGCCAGCTTGACTCGACCAGCGATACCGAACGTCTCGATGCCGAACTGCTCATGGCCGAAGCGCTTTACATCGATCGCGACCGCCTCATCCTCGCGCCTCCGGATCGCGCTGTTCCCGAGCGGTTCTGGGAGATGGTCGAACGGCGCAAGGCAGGCGAGCCGATCGCCTACATCACCGGGCGCCGGGCATTCTGGAATATTGAACTCCATGTGGGCCCGGGAGTGCTTGTTCCGCGCCCCGATTCCGAAGTCCTGCTGGTGTCGGCGATCGAACATTTCGAAGCGACTGAAGGGCCGCGGCGGATTCTCGACCTTGGCACTGGTCCCGGGACGCTGCTGCTCGCCGCGCTTGATGTGTGGCCTGAAGCGACCGGGCTTGGCGTCGACCTTTCGCGCAACGCCTTGTCCTATGCCTCGGCCAACGCCCGCCGGCTTGGGTTCGAAGGAAGGGCGCAGTGGGTTCAGGGCGACTGGGCGAGCGGGCTTGCCGAGCAATTCGACCTTCTGTTGTGCAATCCGCCCTACATCGCCGATGGCGCAAGCCTTGGCCGCGGAGTGCGCGAGTTCGAGCCGGGCGAAGCATTGTTCGCCGGAACGGACGGCCTCGAGGCCTATCGCACGCTTGCCCCGCAGCTACCGCGATTGCTCCGGCAATCCGGCCTTGCGGCTATCGAGATCGGTGCCGATCAGGCTTCCGCAGTAACCGCTCTGCTGGCGCGCGACGGGCTTCAGGCGCGCATCGCCGAAGACCTCGCCGGGCGCGACCGCGCAGTCCTGCTAGGCCGGGTTCGAACGAAATAGCTTGGCAGGAGCCGATCCGGGCCCTACATCCATGTGCAGGGCCGGGCCCGCTCCACCACGAAAGATGTAGAGCGCGTCCATCCTCACCCCCGACGCCTTCGGCCGTTCTTTCAGCGCTTAAAGCGCACAGATCGAAACGAGAGGGTCAGAGCAGCGCCTCCGGATGCTGCTTTGCCCGGGCGATGCGGAAGGGGATTCGCCACTGCTGCGTAAGGAAGTCGGCATTTGATTAACAATCGTCAGGGCGGTCGCCGACGCGGCCGTGGAGGACAGAGAAGCCCGAACGTCGGCGGACAGCCGGGGAACAGGCAGGATAATCGCCAGCGCGGGAATGCCGCGCAACTGCTCGAAAAGTACAAGAGCATGGCGCGCGATTCCCAACTCGCGGGCGACCGCGTCCAGACCGAATATTACCTGCAGTATGCGGACCATTATTTCCGCGTGCTTGGCGACAACCGCCCGCGCTCCGATGAGCAGCGGCGCCCGCGCGACGACGATTTCGACGGCGATGACGGCGACGATGACATGGGCGACGGTGACGGCGAAATTGCTGGTGACGAACCGCTCGAGCGGCCCGAGCGCCAACCTCGCAACGAACCGCGCGCCGAGCCCCGCCCAGAGTCCCGCCCCGAGCCTCGCCCAGAGACGCGCAATGAGCCGCGGGCCGAGCAGCGCAACGAGCCCCGAGCGGAGCGTGGACCACGCCGCCCGCGCGCCGCGGCTCGCGCCGAAGCCGACGGCCGCCCGGAACGCGAATTCGCCGATGACAGCCCGCGCCCCAACGGTGGCGAGACGATTCCATTCGACGTTCTTCCGCCGGCCATCGGCCGCGACGATGCACCGGCCGACGAACAGCCTCGGCGGCCGCGCCGAGCACCGCGTGCGAGGGCTGCTTCACGATCCGACGATGACGACGAGGCTGCGCCCGTCGTCTGAGACTAGCCGTCGGCGTCGACCGGCCGGGGATGGTGGTTGGCGTCGAGTGCGACAAAGGTAAACAGGCCTTCGGTGACCTTGACTTCGGTCGCTCCTAGGTCGCGTTGGGCGACGACTTCGATCCGCACCCCCATCGACGTTCGGCCGACCCGGTCAACCTCCGCATAGACCGAAATCAGGTCGCGCAGATGAATCGGGGCGATGAATTTCATGGCTTCGATCGCGATCGTCGCCACCGGCCCCCTGGCACGACGCGACGCGGCGATGCCCGCGGCAATATCCATCTGGCTCAATATCCAGCCGCCGAAGATGTGGCCGTTGGCGTTGATGTCGCCCGGCCCGGGCATGACCCGCAGTATCGGCACGCGCTCGAGATCGCTCATTCCTGGTCCTCGTCTGGGTGAAGCTGGTGTGGTTGGCGGTGGATCACGGGCTGGCTATCGTGACCGCTCGAAGAGCTTAGGAACATCAGCGTCATCAGTCCGCTTCCAATCAGGACGGTGAAGCCGATGCCAAGCGCGGTCGCGATCAGCATGTGAACGTGAATCGTCGGGTCGCCGCGCGCCACCAGCACGACGGCGATTGCTGCGATGGCGATTGACAGCAATGCCAGCAACCGCAGAATCCGCCAGAATCGCCGCATGATCGGGTAAGGCGGGGTCGGTACCGGATCGGGACTGGGGGTGTCGCGTGACATGGCTTTCCTTTGGCTCCGGGAAGTGGGACTATCAAGCCGACAAGCGCGAGTCTGGAAGGACGCCATGACCATCGCTGCAGTGATCCGCGACAAGGGCAACGCCGTCGAAACCATCGGCGGCGAGGCAGCCTTGTCCGACGCGGTCCGGCAATTGGGGGCCAAGCGCATCGGAGCGTTGCCGGTGGTCAAGGATGGCCAGGTCGTGGGTATAATTTCTGAACGGGACATCATCTACGGGCTCCGCGACAATGGCGCCGAAGCGCTCGACTGGCCGGTTTCGCGCGTGATGAGCTCGCCGGCGATAACCGCCGATCCGCAAACCGCAGTGCTTGCCGCGCTGGCCTTGATGACCAAACGCCGAATCCGTCATTTACCCGTCATCGAGGGGGGAAAGATTCGCGGAATCGTCTCGATTGGCGATCTTGTGAAGTATCGAATGGAACGGATCGAAGCCGAGGCCGAAGCAATGCGGAGCTATATCCAGGGCGCCTGACGGTCCGGTCGGCTGCTTCCTGCTCGTGGCTAAGCCCTTGATTGTGAGGCCACAGTTATTATCTTGGTTGATCGAGGGGGTTCGCCGGTGACGGTGCCCTTCGCGCCAGTCTCGCGAGCAACTGTAACGCGATTGCAAAAAACCCGGTTGACGGTTTGGAGAGCCCCCCATATATGCCCCTCCAGCAGCGGACGCGGCCCCTTACCGGGTTGAGCGTTCGTTTCGCGCCTCTTTTTAGTCGGTACAGCCGATGCCCGGAAGCTTAAACCCGGGCGAGGAGACGCGTCGGCTCTTTGACATTGTTGGTTTAGATGAAGGGACATGTGGGCGGCGGCCCGGTCACCGATAACCTCTGGGTATCGGCGGATCGGTCAAATTTATGCCGTTCCTTAATGTGACTTCCGTTGCGGCTTGCCGCTGCGGAATGAGCAAATGTCCTCATACGCAAACACACCAGTTTGTATATTTGTGCAGGAACGGCTCCCAGAGATGCCGGCCTGTCGGGCTTATTCCAGCCTGGCAAGTCGTACATCAACTTGAGAGTTTGATTCTGGCTCAGAACGAACGCTGGCGGCATGCCTAACACATGCAAGTCGAACGAACCCTTCGGGGTTAGTGGCGCACGGGTGCGTAACGCGTGGGAATCTGCCCTCTGGTACGGAATAACAGTTAGAAATGACTGCTAATACCGTATAATGACTTCGGTCCAAAGATTTATCGCCTGAGGATGAGCCCGCGTAGGATTAGCTTGTTGGTGAGGTAAAAGCTCACCAAGGCGACGATCCTTAGCTGGTCTGAGAGGATG
>JBDSSR010000284.1:0-6962 GCA_039928675.1 Sphingomicrobium sp.
TAATTGGCCGCCGATTCCTCGCGCGAAAGGAAGTCGCAGATGTGCGGCCCGGGCAGGCCTTTGTAGGTCACCATACCCTCGCTAATGACATGGCTGAGATCGACCAGCCGAGGGCCGCTTTGGGTCATTGGCGAACAGTCATGCCGGCCGGCTTCGGCCGTCGACCTGGCGCACCGGCACGCCTTCCAGCGCTTCGGGCTCGAACAGCCGAGCATTGATTCCGATGCGATCGTGCGGCGGCTCGTTGAGCGGGGTCCAGTGGGTCGCGATTCCGCAATGGCGGCAGCGGTGCAGGGCGATGTACGCGGGGTTTGAATCGGCGCGGACGTAATCGTCGAAATCGCCTTGGATCGTCACACCCGCGGACCGATAGTAAACACCTTCGAACCCGGTCTTGCTGCAAATGCTGCAATTGCACCGCGTGACCTGATCCGGCTTGTCAGGAAGCGTGATTCGGACCCGCCCGCAATGGCACGAGCCGGTCAGCATGCTGTCAATCACTGGGCGGCGAGCCTCCGAAGCACGTAGTGCAGAATTCCGCCGGCCCGGAAATATTCGAGCTCGTTGAAGGTATCTATGCGGCACCGAGCGGTTACGGTGAACACCGATCCGTCGGCTCGGGTGACGGTCACCTCCACCTCCTGGCGCGGCTTGAGGTCCGCAATCCCGGTGATGGTGAAGCTTTCGGTCCCGACAATTCCCAGGCTGTCGGCGTTCTCGCCGTCGCGGAACTGGAGCGGAAGAACGCCCATGCCAACCAGATTGGAACGGTGGATTCGCTCGAAACTCGCGGCGATGACTGCGCGCACGCCGAGCAACACCGTGCCCTTGGCCGCCCAGTCGCGCGAGCTTCCGGTGCCATATTCCTTGCCGGCGATGACGACCAGCGGGGTCTGGTCATGCTTGTAGGCCATTGCCGCGTCGTAGATCGGCAGCACCTCGCCGCCACAAGAACCCGGTCCGACGTAGCGGGTGAAGCCGCCTTCGACATTGTCGAGCATGCGGTTGCGGATGCGGATGTTTGCGAAGGTGCCGCGCATCATCACTTCATGGTTGCCGCGGCGCGCTCCATAGCTGTTGAATTCGGCCCTGCTGACGCCGTTTTCGAGCAGATAGCGTCCGGCCGGACTGTCGGGTTTGATTGCCCCCGCCGGAGAGATGTGATCGGTTGTGATCGAATCGCCGAACACCGCCAGCGCCCGCGCATCGCGGATGTCCGAAAGCGGGGCCGCGTCCATCGTGATACCCGCGAAATAGGGCGGGTTCTGGATGTAGGTGGACTTGACCGGCCAGGCATAAGTGGCGCTTTTGGTGACCGCGATCGAGCGCCAGCGCTCGTCTCCGTGATAGACGTCGGCATAGCGCTTGCGAAACATGCCCGAATGGACATGCGCGTCGATCAGCACGCGGATTTCATCGTTGGTCGGCCAGATGTCCTTGAGGAACACCGGCTCGCCGTTGCTGCCATTGCCGATTGGCTCGGCGACGAGGTCGGCGCGAACCGTGCCCTTGAGCGCGAAGGCGACGACCAGCGGTGGCGAGGCGAGATAATTGGCCCGGCAGTCGGGCGACACCCGACCTTCGAAATTGCGGTTGCCCGAAAGCACGCTGACAGCGACCAGATCGTGCTCGCTGATCGCCTTGCTGATCGGCTCGGAAAGCGGCCCCGAATTGCCGATGCAGGTCGTGCAGCCATAGCCCACCAGGTCGAACCCGAGCGCGTCGAGGTCTTCGTCCAGACCGCTGTCCTTGAGATAATCGGTGACGACCTGGCTTCCCGGGGCAAGGCTGGTCTTGACCCACGGCTTGGTCATCAGGCCCTTCGCCCGCGCCTTTCGAGCGACCAGCCCGGCAGCGATCAGCACCGACGGGTTGGAAGTGTTGGTGCAGCTGGTGATTGCGGCAATTGCGACGTCGCCGTTGCCGAAGTCGAAATCCTCGCCGCTGATCGGAACCCGCGGGTCCTTGTGTTTGTGATAGCTATGTTCCAGCTCGTGGTTGAACTGGTCGTCGACGTCGGTCAGCAGAACCCGGTCCTGGGGACGCTTGGGACCGGCAAGCGACGGTTCGATCGAGCCCATGTCGAGCTCGAGCGTGTCGGTGAACAGCGGCTCGGGAGTCGCGGCGTCGCGCCACAGTCCCTGGGCCTGGGCATAGGCCTTGACCAATGCGATCCGGTCGGGCTCACGGCCCGTCAGCTCGAGATAATCGATGGTCCGCTGGTCGATCGGGAAGAAGCCGCAGGTGGCGCCATATTCGGGCGCCATGTTGGCGATCGTCGCCCGGTCGGCAACGGTCATGCTGTCGAGGCCGGGACCGTAGAATTCGACGAAGCGGCCGACCACGCCCTTGGCGCGAAGCAATTGTGTGACGGTCAGCACCAGGTCGGTTGCGGTGATCCCTTCCTTGAGGCTGCCATCGAGGCGGAAGCCGACGACTTCGGGCACCAGCATGCTGACCGGCTGGCCAAGCATAGCGGCTTCGGCCTCGATCCCGCCGACTCCCCAGCCGAGCACTCCAAGGCCGTTGACCATGGTCGTGTGGCTGTCGGTTCCGACCAGCGTGTCGGGATAGGCAACGCTGTCTCCGGTCTGGTCTTCGCTGGTCCATACGCATTGCGCGATATGCTCCAGATTGACCTGATGGCAGATGCCCGTTCCCGGCGGCACCACCTGGAAATTGTCGAACGCTTCGCTGCCCCATTTGAGGAATTCGTAGCGCTCGCCGTTGCGGGCATATTCAAGCTCGACATTCTTGCCGAACGCCTGCGGCGTGCCGAACTCGTCGACCATCACGCTATGGTCGATGACGAGATGGACGGGGACCAGCGGATTGATCTTCTGCGGGTCGGATTTCAGCGCTCCGATCGCGTCGCGCATCGCGGCCAGGTCGACGACAGCGGGAACCCCGGTGAAATCCTGCATCAGGACTCGCGCTGGCCGGTACTGAATTTCGCGAGCGATCCGGCGGTCCTTCTGCCAGTCGACGATCGCTTCAAGATCGGCGCGAGTGACGGTCTGCCCGTCCTCGAAGCGCAGCAGATTTTCAAACAGGACCTTCATCGAAAAGGGCAGGCGGCTGATGTCGCCGAGCGCTTGCGCTGCCTTGGCCAGCGAATAATATGCGTAGGTCTTGCCCGCGACGTCGAGCATTGAGCGCGTGTGGAGGCTGTCCTGTCCGGTCGGATTCATTGCTGTCCTTCGTTTGTGCGCATGGCGGCAAAGCGCCTCAGCGGCTCGCGATGCCCTTAGCAAGCAGCCCGCCGAGCGGCAAATTGCGCCAGTCCGCAGTTCGCCCGCGCTGCCGCTCGACCCTGCTTAAATCCAGCCGCGCCGTTTCAGATAAAGGATCGGCACCACCGCGCTGATCGCAATCGCCACCAGCGATGCTGGATAACCGTATGGCGAATTGAGTTCCGGCATGTGGCGAAAATTCATTCCGAAAATCCCCGCGATCAGGGTCGGCGGGAGGAACACCAGCGCAGCCCAGGAAAACAGCTTCATTGCGGCATTCTGCTCGATGCTGATCAGCCCCAGCGAAGCGTCGAGAAGGAACGTCAGATTGTCCGCCAGGTAGCTCGCGTGTTCACTTAGCGAGGTGACGTCGACGCTGAGGCTTTGCAAATGGTTGCGCATTTCCTCGTTGGCTTCTTGATGGACCCGGCTGGTGCCGAGCAGGAAGCTCAGCAGCCGGATCATGCTCACGGCCGAATAGCGGCTCTTGGTCAAAAGGGTCTGGGTGCGGCCGATGCGGGTCAGAAGAGCTGTCAGCCGGGCCGCCGGGATTCGCCGCTCATCCTCGCTCTGGAAAATATGACTGGAAATGCGTTCGAGCTCGCTGCTCAGCGCTTCGAGCTCGTCGGCCAGCCGATTGATGATTGCATCGAGCAGCCGCACCACCACCGTTGACGCATCACGCGCCAGTTCGGGCTCGCGCCGGACATGTTCGGCAAACAGCCGGATCGGTTTGGGTGTCGCGTAGCGCACCGTCACCAGCCGGCTGTCGGACAGGACGAAGCCGATCGGGGTCGTCGAGGGCGTTCCATCGACCACTCCGGTCAGCACGCTGACGGTCATGTAAAGGACGCCATCGCGCTCGTAGAGGCGGCTCGACGGCTCGATTTCGCTCATCTCGTCGTGGGTCGGGACATTGAGCCGGAGGCAGCGCTCAACCAGCGCCTCTTCTTCCTTGGTCGGCTGTTCAAGGTCAATCCACGTCGCGCCGTCCGGGATGTGCTCGGTCGCACGTTCAATGATGCTTCCGTCGCATCCGGGGCCGTAGGTTCTGAGCATTGCGCCTAACTGTCACCCAGCAAGCCAGGACGCAATCGCCGCGCCGACGATTGCATGCGCCGCGCTTTGTGCGCCATTACTCGTTCGTGCCCAGACGGTTGGTTCTCACCCTTGCACTTCTGGTGTTTGCTGCGGCCGCAGTCGCTTTACTTGCGATGGGCCGCCACCCGGTCTGCACCTGCGGGTCGATAGATCTGTGGGTCGGTTCGCGCAATAGCGCCCGGACTAGCCAGATGCTGCTTGATTGGTACAGTCTTAGCCACATCGTCCACGGCTTGCTGTTTTATGCGCTTGGGTGGCTGGTCGCGCGCCGCTGGCCGGTCGAACGGCGCTTCCTCACAGCGCTGGTGCTAGAAGCCTCCTGGGAAGTGATCGAAAACACGCCGATGGTGATCGACCGTTATCGGGCGACCACTGCTGCCGTCGGATACTCCGGCGACAGCGTCATCAATTCACTCTCCGACATCGCGATGATGGCGCTCGGCTTCCTGCTCGCCCGCCGGCTGCCGGTCGGGGCGGCGATCGCGGCCCTCGTCGTGCTGGAGGCGGTCCCCTTGTTCGTCATCCGCGACAATCTCGCGCTCAATATCCTCGCACTGGTCGCTCCTGATCCTGCGATTGAAGCGTGGCAAAGCCGGTGAGGCACCATTTGCGCCGCCAGGCATTATGCCTGCAATGACCCGCCAGCTCCTTGCCTGCGTTTTGCTCGCTGGCCTCGCCCCAGCCCCGGCCAGCGCCGGTGAGCTATTTGGCGGGATCTATGTCCACGACGTCAAAACCCCGCTCGATCTCAGCGGCATTGAAGGCGGTGCCGATATCCAGCTCGGCTATCGCGGCGGGCGCATCGCCCACACCCCGCTCCAGGCTTATGCGTTCGGTGCACTCAACACCGCCGGAGCGACGAGTTACGCGGCGATTGGCTTGTCAGCGAAGTTCGGCGGGCGGCTGTTCATTCGCCCGGGCCTGGGCATTGCGGTCCATTCGGGATCGGCCGACGGCTTCTATCGCACCGACCGGATCGGTTTTGGAAGCCGGGTTCTATTCGGGCCCGAACTCGGCGTCGGGGCACGCCTCAACGACCGCTTGAGCGTCGAGGCAAGCTGGGTCCACATGAGCCATGCCCAGCTGTTCGGGCGCGAAAATCCGGGCATCGACAATTTCGGCGCCCGGATGACCCTGAAACTTTAGGCGCTCAAGCTGTAGGCGGCGATTAGCGTCCGATCATCGTTTCGGGCTTGACCACCCGGTCGAAGGTCTCCTCGTCGACCAGCTCCAGCTCGATCCCGGCCTGTTTGAGTGTCTTGCCAGTCTTGTGGGCGTGCTTGGCGATCGTCGCGGCATTGTCGTAGCCGATCTCCGGGGCAAGCGCGGTGACCAGCATCAGCGAACGGTTCATCAATTCGGCGATTCGGTGAAGGTCGGGTTCGGCGCCGTCCAACATCCGTGTGGTGAAGCTTTCCATGCCGGTCGCCAGTAGCACGATCGAGCGAATGACATTGGCTGCGATCAGCGGCTTGAACACGTTGAGTTCGAGATGCCCCTGCAGCCCGCCGATGGTCACCGCGACGTGATTGCCCATCACCTGGGCCGCGACCATCGTCAGCATCTCGGCCTGGGTCGGGTTGACCTTGCCCGGCATGATCGAGCTTCCGGGCTCGTTTTCCGGCAGCTTGAGCTCGCCGAGCCCGCACCTCGGACCGCTTCCCAGAAGGCGGATGTCGTTGGCGATCTTGCTTAGCGCGACGGCGATTACGTTGAGCACTCCGGACATCTCGACCATGGTGTCGTGCGCCGCCATTTCGGCGAACTTGTTGGGTGCCGAAACGAACGGCAATTGGGTCAGCAGCGACACTTCGGCGGCAAAATCGGCGGCGAATCCGGGCGGCGCGTTAAGCCCGGTTCCGACCGCGGTCCCACCCTGGGCCAGCTTCATCAATCGCGGGAGGACGCCTTCGACCCGAGCAATGCAATCCTCGATCTGGACTGCGTAGCCGGAGAATTCCTGGCCGAGCGTCAGCGGTGTCGCATCCTGCAGATGGGTCCGGCCGATCTTGACGATCTCGTCCCACCGCTTGGCCTGCTCGGCAAGCCGGTGGTGCATCACCTTCAGCGCCGGAAGAAGCCGCTGGTGGACTGAAAGCGCTGCAGAAATGTGCATTGCGGTCGGGAAGCTGTCGTTCGACGACTGGCTTTTGTTGACATGGTCGTTGGGGTGAACCGGGTCCTTTCCGCCGCGCTTGCCAGTCAGGATTTCATTGGCCCGTCCGGCAATCACTTCATTGGCATTCATGTTCGACTGGGTGCCCGATCCGGTCTGCCAGATGACGAGCGGGAATTGGTTGTCGAGATCGCCGCGCGCAACTTCCGCCGCCGCCTGCTCGACGACTTCGGCGATCTTGGGGTCGAGGCCGCCGATCCGCGCGTTCACTCGGGCCGCGGCCTGTTTGACGAATCCCAGCGCGTGGACGATTTCCAGCGGCATCTGCTCGCTCGGGCCAAACGGAAAATTGCCCATCGACCGCTCGGTCTGGGCGCCCCAATATGCGTCGTCGGGGACCTCGATCGGGCCGAAGCTGTCGGTTTCGGTGCGGGTGCTGGGCATGTCTTATTTCTTCCGCGTGAAATCCACGCTGACGACGTTGGAACCGTCATCCGGGACATCGCCGTCGC
>JBDSSR010000285.1:0-7968 GCA_039928675.1 Sphingomicrobium sp.
ATCGTCGGAATGCCGCGCGCAGGTTCGACCCTGGTCGAGCAGATTCTGTCCTCGCACAGCCAGGTGGAGGGAACTACCGAGCTTCCAGACCTTCCGCTCCTTGCACGCAAGCCTGGACCCTATCCCAACGCGGTGCTCGAAGCGTCGGAGGAGGACCGCCGAGCACTGGGCGAGGAGTATCTTAAGCGCGCGTCGGTGCAGCGCCGCACCGAACGGCCGCTGTTCATCGACAAGCTGCCCAACAACTGGCTGTTCGTGCCGTTCATTCAGCTGGTGCTCCCCAACGCCAGGATCATCGACGCCCGCCGCCACCCGCTCGGTTGCTGCCTGGCCAATTTCCGCCAGCACTTTGCAAGGGGCCAGCCGTTCACCTACGACCTTGGCCATCTGGGACGCTATTATGCCGATTATGCGCGGCTGATGGCGCACGTCGACACGGTTCTTCCAGGCCGGGTCCACCGTGTTTTCTACGAGCGCATGGTCGACGACACCGAAGCCGAAATCCGGCGTCTGCTCGACTATATCGGCCTTCCGTTCGAACCCCAGGTGCTGGAATTCCACAAGACCGAACGGGCCGTACGGACCCCAAGTTCGGAGCAGGTGCGCCAGCCGATCTATCGCGATTCAGCGGAGGAATGGCGCGCTTATGACCATCACCTCGGGCCCTTGAGGGAGGAACTTGGGGACCTCGTCGGCGCTTACCCAGTCATTCCTGCGGCCTGAACGCAACGCCGACGAAACAATCGGCGGTCGTGCCCCGCTGTCCGATTGACAATCCGCCATCGCTCTGTCGCATTATCGTCATTCAGCCGAATGGGGGCCTTCGATGAACAACCGTACTTGCCGCAGTCTCGCGATCGGGCTTCTCGCATCCACAGCACTGGCCACGCCAGCTCTCGCCCAGGATGTCGCTCCTGCTCAGGTCACGCCCGCGCCGAACACCAGTGCAACCGACGTGACCGCTCCGCCGCCAGCAGTTCAGCAGGCGCAGGACGGGCAGGTTCGCGATTCGACCGAGATCATCATCACCGCGACCAAGCGTGCGGAAAACCTGCAGAACGTGCCGCAAAGCGTCCAGGTGCTCGGCACCCGCAAGCTCGATCAGCTCGATATCTCGAACTTCGAGCAATATACCAAGCAGCTCCCATCGGTCAGCTACAACGTCTCGCAATCGGGCGGGGCGGTGGTCTACATGCGCGGCGTTGCAAGCGGCGGCGACGGCAATCACTCCGCGTCCCCGCCATCGGTCGGCGTGTATCTCGACGAACAGCCGGTAACGACAATCGGTGGCGCGCTTGACGTCCACATTTACGATATTGCCAGGATCGAAAGCCTCGCCGGCCCGCAGGGCACGCTCTACGGCGCCTTGAGCGAGGCCGGCACGATCCGCATCATCACCAACAAGCCCGACCTCAACGCGACCTACGGGCGGATCGACAGCGAGCTCAACTTCACTGCTCACGGGCATGAGCCGGGCGGCAAGCTGGAGGGCATGATCAACCTTCCGCTGGCCGGCAACATCGCCTTTCGCGCTTCGGGTTTCTATCAGCGGGACGCTGGCTTCATCGACAATGTAGCCGGTTCCAGGACCTATTGCGGCGATGTCATAACCGACAGCAACGGCGACACCGTGGGCTGCGTCCACAACGGGTTCACCGTCAACAACGCCGCTTATGTGAAGCGCGATATCAACACGGCCGAAATGTACGGCGGACGCGCCGCTCTGAAAATCGATCTCGACGACAATTGGACGGTCACTCCGACCATTATGCATCAATTCGCCAAATATGAAGGTTTCCCTGGGTCGGATCTGTCGCTCGGCGATCTTCAGACGCAGCGTTTCAGCGGCAATGAATATCGCAAGGATCAGTTCACCCAGGCGGCGCTTACGGTCGAAGGCAAGATCTGGAATTTCGACCTGACCTATGCCGGCGCATACATGGACCGGCCGACGCAATCCTTCGCCGACTACACCGATTATATCGAGGCGTATGACAACGCCTACGAAGGTCAGGGCGGTATCGCCAATTACCTCTACTACCAGGATTCCGCGGGCAATCCGATCGTCCCGACCCAATTTATCGATGGCACCGAGCACTTCCGCAAAATGAGTCAGGAAGTTCGGCTTGCGACGCCCAAGGAGAACCGGGCGCGGGCGCTGATCGGCGCGTTCTACCAGCGGCAGTCGAACCACATCTACCAGAATTATCTGGTTCCCGGTCTCGATCCCAATCTGTCGGTCAACGGCTATCCCGGGACGATCTGGCTGACCCTCCAGGACCGGGTGGACAAGGACTGGGCGATCTTCGGCGAAGGCGAATTCGATATCACGCCCAAGCTGACCGTGATCGCGGGCGGACGGCTCTACCGCTTCAACAACAGCCTGTACGGCTTCGCCGGTTTCGGTGAGAATCCAGCGTTCGCGGCGGGCGAGGACGTGCCTCCCAATGGCGCTGGAGCGAGCGGCGGAGTGCGGCGCTGCCTGACGGTCAATGGCTTGCAGGCGATCGACGATCCCGGTGCCGCGCTAGCGTCGGGTGGCGTGGCCGGAACACCATGCACGAACGTCGGCGCGGTCGAAAATGGCGTTGCGGTTCCCAAGAGCACCAGGGGCGACGGGTTCATCCACCGCCTCAGTGCCCGGTTCAAGCCGACCGACAAGGTCATGGTCTACGCCACATGGTCGCGCGGCTTTCGGCCGGGCGGGCTCAACCGGGCACCGGGGACGGACCCTTATGATCCGGACTATCTGACCAATTACGAGGCTGGGTGGAAAACCCGCTTTGGCGCGGTCACCTGGAACGGCGCGGTCTATCATCAGCTGTGGAAGAATTTTCAGTTCAGCTTCCTTGGGCCGAACAGCCTGACAATCGTCCAGAACGGCCGCGATGCGGAAATCAACGGGATCGAAAGCGATCTCAACTACACTGGCGGTGGCCTGACGCTCAGCGCGTCGGCCGCCTATACCGACGCGAAAACCAAAGGGAACATCTGCGAAACCGCAAGCGATGACGCGAATTGCTCTGCTTCATCGATCGTCACGCCGTCGGGCACGCGACTTCCGGTCACGCCCAAGTTCAAGGCTACCGGCACCGCCCGCTACACTTGGTCGGTCGGCGGCGGTAATGCGCACGTCCAGGCGAACCTCACCCACCAGGGGTCAGCTTCGGCGGATCTTCGCCAGGTAAACCTCCTGCTCGGGATCAATCCGAACGATTATCTCGGGCGAGTTCGCGCCTCGACGGTGGTCAATCTGTTCGCCGGGTTCGACTGGAAGCAGTTCAACGCGGAAATTTTCGCCGCGAACGTGTTCGACGAACGCAATGAACAGGCCCGTTTCGTAGTCTGCAGTTCGTGCACCCGCTCCTATGCGCTTCCCGGGCGACCGCGGACGATCGGTGTTCGCGTGGGGGCCAAGTTCTGATCGCAAGGCGGACGGGGTTTGGCGCGGCGCTGGTTGCGCTCGCCGCGATCTGGCTGACGATGCTGCTTAAGGGGAGTGGACCGCTCGACCGCGCGACCTATGTTGCGCTTTATTCCGGGCAGCAGCCGGTTGTCGCCGGCTTCGCCCACGCACTGACCACGTTCGGCGATCCCAATATCCTGGTCGCGGCATCGCTTGGCGTTGCCATCTGGCTCTACCGCACAGGCCACCGCAACCAGACCTGGCTGTTTCTCGGCACAATGTTTGGCGGACGAGCGCTGGTCGAAGCGCAGAAATTGCTGGTCGACCGTCCGCGCCCTGCGGTCGAGGCTCACCTCGTCGTCGTGAAGACGGCCTCATTTCCAAGCGGACATGCGGCCAATTCGATGATCTTCTACGTCACGCTCGCACTGCTTCTGGCTACCCGCACGCGATGGAAATCGCACGCCATCGCCGGAGCAATCCTGCTGTCGCTGATGATCGGGACCAGCCGGGTCATGCTCGGGGTCCACTGGCCAAGCGATGTCATTGGCGGATGGACCTTTGGCCTGCTGTGGGTCGTCGCCGCGATTGCGCTTGCGCAGCGGGCCTTTAAAATCCCGGTTGGAACGCACGCGTAACGGAGGTATGATCGCTCCTTCTTGGGGGAGAATCGACATGGGCAACAAGCCTTTCACAATGCTTGCAGTCATCATTTTCGCGCTGATGGCCGCGGCGCACGCTTACCGGCTGGTGACGCATTTCCAGATCATCCTCGGGTCGCACCCGATCTCGGAAATGGTCAGCATCGCCGGCGGCGTGCTTGCCGCGGTGCTGGCCGTCATGGTCTACCGCGAAAGCAGGCGCTGAACCTCGTCGCCTAGACGTTGAACCGGAACAGCATCACGTCGCCGTCCTGGACGACATAGTCCTTGCCTTCTGATCGAAGCTTTCCGGAATCGCGCGCCCCGGCCTCGCCGCCACAGGCAATGAAGTCGTCATAGGCGATGGTTTCGGCGCGGATGAAGCCGCGTTCGAAGTCGGTGTGGATCGCGCCCGCGGCTTGCGGCGCGCGCGCCCCCCGGTGGACCGTCCAGGCGCGCGACTCCTTGGGCCCGGCAGTAAAAAAGGTGATCAGGCCGAGCAGATCGTAGCCGGCGCGGATCACTCGGCTAAGACCGGTTTCCTCGAGCCCGAGGTCGGCGAGGAACACCTCGCGCTCCTCGGCGGGAAGGGTAGCGATTTCGGCCTCGATCGCGGCGGAAACGACGACCGCTCGGGCGCCTTCGCCCGCGGCCTTGTCGAACACCCGGCCGGATAGCGCATTGCCCTTCGCCGCGTCGTCTTCATCGACATTGCACACGTACAGCACCGGCTTTGCGGTCAGCAATTGCGCGCGCTCGAGCGCCTTGGCTTCCTCATCGTCCTTGGGCGTGGTCAGCCTGGCCGGCTTGCTGTCGCGCAGCAGGTCGAGCGCCTGGGCAAGGACGCTCGCTTCAATCTTGGCCTCCTTGTCGCCTTGCTGGGCCTTTTTGACCAGGGCGGGGACCCGCCGCTCGAGGCTGTCGAGGTCGGCCAGCATCAGTTCGGTCTCGACCGTTTCGGCGTCGGCGATGGGGTCGACCCGGCCTTCGACGTGAGTCACGTCGCCTCCCTCGAAACAGCGCAGGACATGGACGATCGCATCGACTTCGCGGATGTTGGCGAGGAACTGGTTGCCAAGCCCTTCGCCCTGGCTTGCCCCGCGGACCAGTCCGGCGATGTCGACGAACTCGATCTGGGTTTCGATTTCCTGCGCCGACCTGGCGATGTCGCGAATGGCATCGAGCCGTTCGTCGGGCACCGCTACGCGGCCGACATTGGGCTCGATCGTGCAGAACGGATAATTGGCCGCCTGCGCCGCGGCGGTCTCGGTAAGCGCGTTGAAAAGGGTCGATTTGCCGACGTTCGGCAGGCCGACGATACCGCAGCGAAAGCCCATAATGTTCTCGAATATGGAAGAAGAGTTGGCGCCCTTTAGGCGAAATTGAAGCTGATGCTCAACCGCTGACCCTTGCCGGCCCCGGCAAGAACTTCATGGCGCAGCCAGCTTTCCCACATCAGAAGCAGCCCGGGCCTGGGATCGATCGCGACGAAGCTGCCTGGCCGGTGCGGTGCGGCCATCATCAGCGGCAATCGTGGGTCTTCGAACCGGATCGCTCCCGACCCCGCCGGAACCTCGACATAAAAGGTGCCCGAAAGAATGCTTTGCGGATGGATGTGTCCACTGTGATGTCCACTGCTTTTCAACAGATTTACCCACAGGCTGTCGAGCCGTGGCTTGCGCTCCCAGCCCGCTTCGCTGGCGAACATTGCGGCCTGGCGTGCAAGACGCCTGGCAAGCTCTCCAATCGACGGGTCGCGCTTGGGCAGATCGTTAAGCGATGCGTAGCTGGTGTAGCCGGCGTAGCGATGCGCCTTCGACCAGCGGCGCCCGGCCTCGTCGTCGGCGGCGAGCGAGCGGATCGACCGGCCAAGGTCGCGCAGCAGCGCGTCGTCGGCGATCTCGGCCTCGTACAATCGGGTAGCGAACAGCTCGCGGGTCATTGGGCGTCCTGCTGGCGCATTGCGACATCGCTCATGAACCGCGCATCATCGCCTTCGGCTAGCCACTGCGCCTCGGCCGCGATTGCGCCGAGCATGTCGGCCAGCGGGTCCATTTCCGACTTGGCGTAATTGCCAAGGACGTGGCCGGTGACGAGGTCCTTGCGGCCCGGGCCGGGGTGGCCGATCCCGATCCGCACCCGGCGGAAATCGGGTCCGAAGGTCGCATTGATTGAACGCAGGCCATTATGCCCGGCAAGCCCGCCGCCAACGCGGACCTTGACCTTGAACGGCGCCAAATCGAGTTCATCGTGGAAGACCGTCAGGGCGTCCTCGTCGAGCTTGTAGAAGGCCAGCGCCTGGCTGACCGAACCGCCGCTGTCGTTCATGAAGGTCTGGGGCTTGAGCAGCAGCACTCGCTCGCGACCGATGCGGCCGTCGCTGATGAGCCCGCGAAACTTCTTGCTCCACGGGCCAAAGCCGTGCGCCTCGGCGATGATGTCGGCCGCCATGAAACCGACATTGTGCCGGTGAAGCGCATATTCCGCGCCAGGATTGCCAAGGCCGACCCATAATTGCATCGCGGACCGCTAGCAGCAGCGGGGCCAAACAAAAACCGCCCGCCGCGATTTGCGGCGAGCGGCTGATGTTAACACGAACGCGAAGTGGCTTATTCGTCGGCGCTGCCTTTGGCGCCGCCTTCGCCATCGGCCCCGCCTTCAGCATCGCCTTCACCCTCGGCAGCTTCATCGCCGATGGTCGGGACTTCGCCTTCGGCGGTTGCCGCCGCGTCATCCTCGGACTTCATCGCCGACGGAGCAACGACCGTCGCGACGGTGAAGTCGCGGTCGTCGATCGCCGGGATTACGCCGTCGGGCAGCTTGATGTCGCTGATGTGGATCGAATCGCCGATTTCCAGCCCGTCGAGCGGCACGTGAAGCTCGTCGGGAATATGCGCGGCATCGCAGATCAGCTCGATTTCGTGCTGGACGACATTGAGCACTCCGCCGCGCTTCAGGCCCGGCGACGCTTCTTCATTTTCGAAGCGCACGGGGATTGCGACGGTGACCTTGGTGTGTTCGCCGATGCGCAGGAAATCGACGTGGATTGGCCGGCTTGAAACCGGATGGAAATCGACCGCCTTGGGAAGCGTCCGGTGGGTTTTCCCACCGAAGTCGATCATCACCACCGAATTCATGAAGTGGCCGCTCGAAAGAATCTTGGTGAGCAGCTTCTCTTCGACGTGAATCGAAAGCGGCTCTTTCTTTTCGCCGTAAACCACGGCGGGTACCCGTCCATCTCGGCGCAGTGCGCGGGAGGCTCCCTTGCCAGCCCGGTCGCGCGCCTCGGCGGGCAGCGTTAGCTGATCGCTCATTTGAATTGTCTCCGATTGTTATGCCCGCCACGACCTCCAGGGATGACATCGGCGGGAGCCGGGCCACTACGGCAGCGGCCCTCCAAATGCAACATCGTGGCGCCGCGAGCCCCGCCTAATTCACCCGGCGGGATGGAATTCCGCGCATTGCGAGCTGGACGAGCAAGCTGTCCGGCCCTGCCAGATGCCCGGCGCCGACCGCGACGAACACTACGCCCGGGGTCTGCATTCGCGCCGCGACCCAGTCGGCCCAGCGCCCGTTGCGGTCGGTGAACAGCATCCTGTAGGTCGCTGGCGACGATCGATTGAACTGGTCGAGCAGCGACACCAACACCGCCTGGTCGCCACGCTTCCACGCCGACTGCATCCCCGCCATCGCGCCCGCAACCGCTTGCTCGGACAGTGATGAAGGCGCTTGCGCGGCCATTTGCGCGCGGTCGACGTTGCCGGCTATCCGCGTGAACATCGCCAGCTGCGATTCCAGCGTCTCCAGCGCTTCAACCGGCTTGCCTTGGCTTTGGGCGACGTGGCGCAAGACCATGTCGGCGCCGTTGCCGACCTCCATGCCGTTCGCCTTGCCGGAGTCGATCGCCAGCCTTGTCGTCGC
>JBDSSR010000286.1:0-4200 GCA_039928675.1 Sphingomicrobium sp.
TTATCTCCGGCAGCGACAGGTGGGAGTCGCCTTGGGTCAGAGCGCGGCGCCCGATTAGCTGGGTGACCGGTCCGCCGCAACCGACCGCCGCGCAAAAGTTAAATCCTTCCAGCCGTGTAACAATGCCGCCCGCGGCGCGTTCAGCAGGCAAGCAACAAGGAAACATCATGAAACTGATCATCATGCTTGCGGGCGCTGCTGCGCTCGCCATCGCCGGTCCGGCAATCGCCAAGCCGGGCCATTCGCACGGCTCCGGCCACGGCCACGGCTATTCCTCGCAAGGCTACTCGCACCACGGCAAGCGCACATACTACGCCTATGGCAATGGCCGCTGCCCTCCAGGCCTCGCCAGGAAGCACAATGGCTGCATGCCGCCGGGCAAGGTCCGGAAGCTGTACGGCGTCGGCCAGCGTTATCCCGGCAGTTACGGGTCGCTGTGGAATTACAACCAGATCCCGTCCAACATCCGCTCGCAATATGACCTCACCCGGTCGGGTCGCTATTATTACGGTGACGGCTACCTCTATCAGGTCGACCCCCGCACCCGGTTGATTCAGCAGGTGGTCAGCGCGATCGTCCGCTAGTTCGTCAGCAATCGATGGAAACAGGCCGTCCGGTTGACCCGGGCGGCCTTTTTTCGTGATGCTTTCAATTGAACGTCCGTAAACTTCAGTTCATATTGTGTGGGTCAATGTTTCGTGGCCAAATCGGGCCCAGCATCGGGGAGAACTCAATCATGTCTCACAGCCTTGCTCTTGCCGCCGTGTCGCTGCTTTCGATCGCAGGGGCTTCGATCGCTTCCGCGGCTCCCCCGACCCAGTCACCGTCGCGGCTCGGTTCGCCGGCTTCGCGAGTCTATGTCCGCAAGTTCGAAACCCCGCCGACGGCCGTGTGCCCGCCGCATTATGAGCCTGAACATACCGGCTATTACGCGCGGGCTTATTGCCCGGACATTGGCGAGGCGCGCCAGCGATTGATTAGCGGCCAGGTGATCCCGGCAGGCTTCGGGCAGCCTATCGGCTATGCCCAGCTGAATTCTGAGCTCCGTGCGCAATATCGCCTGAATCCAGAGCGCGATTACGTCTTTGCCAACGGCTATCTCTACGACATCGATCCCGCGACCAAGACCATCAAGCGCGTGATTCCGGTTCTCGTCCAGCGCTAGCTCGACGGTGCTGCGCGGCGGCGGACCTGTCCGCCCCGGTTCCACTCTTTGAAATAGTACCGCCCGGTGCTAGCGGCGTCGCCAAGCAAGGAGCAAAAGCTTGGCCGAGTTCTTCCTTCCCCGGAACAGCAGCGTGAAAAAGGGCCGCGAATGGCCCCCCGAGCAAGGCAAGCGCGTAAAGGCGTTCAAGGTCTATCGCTACGATCCCGACAGCGGCGCCAACCCGCGCTGGGACAGCTATTCCATCGATCTCGACAAAACAGGGCCAATGGTTCTCGACGCCCTTATCCGGATCAAGAACGAGATCGACCCGACCCTCACCTTCCGCCGCTCCTGCCGAGAGGGGATATGCGGGTCGTGCTCGATGAACATGGAGGGGCGCAACGGCCTCGCCTGCACCACCCCGATCGACGAACTGAAGGGCGAAATCCGGATTTCGCCGCTGCCGCACTTGGACGTGGTCAAGGATCTCGTCCCGGATCTGACGCATGCCTACGCCCAATACGCCTCGATCCAGCCGTGGCTCAAAACCGCCTCTCCCGCGCCATCGCGCGAGCGGCTGCAAAGCCCCGAGGATCGCGAGGAGCTCGACGGCCTCTACGAATGCATCCTGTGCTTCTGCTGCTCGACTGCTTGCCCGAGCTATTGGTGGAACGCCGACAAGTTCCTCGGCCCGGCAATCCTGCTCCAGGCCTATCGCTGGCTCGCCGACAGCCGCGACGAAGCGACCGGCGAACGGCTCGACCAGCTCGAAGACCCGTTCCGCCTGTACCGCTGCCACACGATCATGAATTGCGCCAACGTCTGCCCCAAGGGACTGAACCCGGCCAAGGCGATCGCGGAAACCAAGAAGTTGATTGCGGAACGGGTCGGCTGAGCGACCCGTGAGCGACGAACCTGCAGACCTGATGGAAGACGTCGGCGTGCCGACTGGCGCAGCGGCGGATGCCGATCATCCCGGCTGGTTCAGCTGGGGGGATTTCCCTCGCGGAAGCTTCGCTGCGGCAACCGGCCGGCTATTGTTCAAGCCCGACGGCGACGGGCGCGCAATCTGCCGGATGTTTCCGACCGAAACCCATACCAACATGGGCGGGTCGCTCCACGGCGGCTCGGTGATGAGCTTTATCGACATGGCGATGTTCGCCGGCGGCCTGTGCGCCGGAATGGATCGCGGCCACTACGTCACGCTCGATCTGACAACGCACTTCATGGCTCGCGGCCAGCCCGGCACTCCGCTCGACGCGCATGTCGAACTGGTCAAGCAGACCCGCGGCCACGCCTTCCTGCAAGGCGTGGTCCGTCAGAATGGCGCTCCCTGCTACAGCTTCAGCGGCACTCTCAAACGCGTTCGTGAGCGCACTCCGCCGGCATGATCGGCCCCGTCCGGACCGCCTTTGACCAGCTGGTCAGGGACGGCGAATTGAAAAGCGACCCGGCCCAGCTGCGCGCGGTCGAAGCGCTCGATCAGCTTGCCACCACCTTTGACCATGAGGGATTCTTCGCCCGCTTGCTCAATCCGAATCGGGACGGCCCGGCTGGAGTTTACCTGTGGGGCGGGGTCGGCCGGGGCAAGTCGATGCTGATGGACCTTGCCTTCGCGCACATCGACATTGCCGCCAAGCGCCGGGTCCATTTCGCCGAGTTCATGCTCGAAACCCACGGCCGGCTGCACCATGCGCGAGAACGCGAGGAAGGCGATCCGATCGAACCCGTTGCGCAGGAGATTGCCAACGAGGCAAACCTACTGTGCTTCGACGAGATGCAGGTCACCAACCCCGCCGACGCAATGATCCTGTCGCGGCTGTTCGCTCGGCTGATCGCTTTGGGGGTGAAGGTCGTCACCACCTCCAATCGACCGCCCGGCGACCTTTACAAGGACGGCATCAACCGCGAGCTGTTCCTGCCCTTCATCGCTCTTGTCGAACAGCGCCTGCTGGTCGTCGAGGTCAACGGCCCGACGGACTACCGGCTCGACCGCCTCCAGGGCGTGGAGGCGTGGCACGTCCCCAATGGCGCGCAGGCAACGGCGGCCCTGTCGCGCGCCTTTTTCCAGCTGACCGACTATCCGGTCGAGGATCGCTCGAAGGTTCCGGCCGAAGACCTCGCTCTTGGCGGCGGACGAGTCCTGCACGTGCCCAAGAGCGTCAAGGGCGTGGCGGTATTCTCCTTCGCCAGGCTGCTTGGCGAGGCCCGCGGAGCCCCCGACTATATCGCCATCGCGCGGCGCTACCACACCGTCATCCTGGTCGGAATCCCGGTCATGGGCCCGGACATGCGCAACGAGGCGGCGCGGTTCGTCACTCTCATCGACGCGCTGTACGAACATAAGGTCAAGCTGCTCGCCGCCGCCGACGCCGAGCCTTGCGCGCTATACCCCTCGGGCGACGGCAGTTTCGAATTCCAGCGGACGATCAGCCGGCTGGAGGAAATGCAGAGCGCCGACTATCTCGCGCAAGGCCACGGCCTGGCGATTTAGCGGTCCTTTGCGGCTTTGAGCACGTCCGCCGCATGGCCCGGCACCTTGACCTTGCGCCACGCCTTGAGAACTGTGCCGTCGGCCCCGATCAGATAGGTCGCGCGCTCCATCCCCATATATTTGCGGCCGTACATCGACTTTTGAACCCAGGTTCCGAACGCATCCGAAATGCGTCCGTCCTCGTCCGAGGCAAGCGGCACATCGAGGCCATATTTGCCGATGAACTTGTCGTGCTTGGCCATCGAGTCACGCGAAACCCCGATGATTTTGACGCCGGCGCTTTCGAATTGGGCGGCCAGGGCCGTGAAATCCTGGGCTTCGCGGGTGCAACCCGAAGTGTCATCCTTGGGGTAGAAATAAACGACTAGCGGCTGGCCCGGCGAAGCCAGATTGACCGTCGTCCCGTCGCTCAGCGCCATGTCCAACGGCGGTACCTTGTCACCGACCTGCATCGTCTTTTCCTAACCTGACTGGCTGATCGCTGGTAGTACGGTCCAGCGCCTTTGCGAAGTCGGTCGTTCAAGCCGACCGGATTAGCGCGAGGACGGGCACGGGCATT
>JBDSSR010000287.1:0-1980 GCA_039928675.1 Sphingomicrobium sp.
ACAAAAGCGGCGGCGCCTTTCGACGCCGCCGCTCGAACGCTGATACGCGAATTCGCTTAGTTGAGCGAGTTCGAAACGTTGTTGAACGTCGTGTTCAGCTTGGTGCCGATGCCCTGCATCGCGCCAATCGCCGCAACGGCGATGAGAGCTGCAATCAGACCGTATTCAATCGCGGTCGCACCCTTGTTATTCTTGATCAGCTTGATGAACTTGCTCATGGTCTTCGCTCCTGGTTCCAAGTACGAGGCCAATGCCTCCTCCTGCAGGTCCACTCGCAGGATGGCCAACCCTAACCCCCGATGCGTTGCCAAAGTCTTACCCCGGCTGGTTGCGAAAAGGTTAAAGTCTGGCGACGGACAATTGGGCGAAGCAGCGCAATTCAGAGCGTCAGGTCAGACGATCTTCTGGCCCGTCGATTGCCAGTCGGAAAGAAACCCCGCAATCCCGCTGTCGGTCAGCGGATGCTTGAATAGCTGCCAGATGATTTTTGGCGGGGCGGTCATCACTTCGGCGCCGATCTTGGCCGCTTCCAACACGTGGATAGGATGGCGAACGCTGGCGACCAGAATTTCGGTCCCGAAGTCGTAATTATCGTAGATCAGGCGAATGTCGGCGATCAACTGCATCCCGTCGAAGCCGACATCGTCGTGGCGGCCGACGAAGGGCGAGATGAAGCTTGCTCCCGCCTTGGCCGCAAGAAGCGCCTGAGCAGCCGAAAAGCACAGCGTCACGTTGACCATCGTCCCGTCGGCACTAAGCGCCTTGCAGGTCTTGAGCCCGGCCGGAGTAAGCGGAACCTTGATCGTCACATTGTCGGCGATTCTTCGAAGCACCTCGGCCTCGCGCATCATGCCCTCATGGTCGAGCGCGACGACCTCGGCCGAAACTGGGCCGCTCACCACCAAAGCGATTTCGCGCACCACCTCGAGGAAGTCGCGCCCCGACTTGTGAATGAGGCTCGGGTTGGTGGTCACCCCATCGAGCAGGCCGGTGTCGGCAAGTTCCCGGATTTCGGCGATTTCGGCGGTGTCGGCAAAGAATTTCATGGCGGTTTGCGTAGGCCCTGGCTTTGGTGGATGGGTCGCAATAGCCGCTGATCAGACGGCGGGAAAGAAGTTGGGGGAAAGCAGTTGAGCGAGCATGTCCGGGTTGAACGCGACGGTGCACATCTTGCGGTTACGCTAGCCAGGCCGGAGCGCCGCAACGCCCTCACCATTGCCATGTACGAGACCTTTGCCAACGCCATCGAGGAGGCTTCGGCGGACCCGGCGATCCGGGTCGTCAGCATCGCCGGCGAGGGCGAGGACTTTGCCGCCGGCAACGATCTTGGCGACTTTCTCGCGGCCGGCCCGCGCGACGGCGAGGACATTCCCGTTTGGCGATTGCTACGCGCTCTGGCCCGCTGCGAGACCCCGCTGGTCGCCGCGGTCCACGGCAATTGCGTCGGCATCGGCACCACCATGCTGCTCCATTGCGACCTGGTCGTAGCGGCGGAAGACTCGCGCTTCTCGCTCCCGTTTGTCGACCTTGGCCTGGTCCCCGAGGCAGCGAGTTCGCTGCTCATTCCGCAACTCGCCGGACGCCGGGCAGCGGCGCGCTATCTGCTGCTCGGCGAGCCGTTCGGGACCGATGAAGCGCTGGGAATCGGGCTTGTCAGCCACCGCTGCGCGCCCGGCGACCTGGCTGAGGCGAAAGGCGCTCTGATTGCAGCCCTACTGGCCAAGCCGCCGCAGGCGCTGCGCGAAACCCAGCGGCTATTGCGCCACGGCACCAGCGGCGAGATCCTCGAACGGATGGCGCTGGAAGGCGGTATTTTCGCCGAGCGTCTGCAGTCGGCCGAGGTCAAGGAAGCAATCAGCGCCTTCTTCGAAAAGCGCAAACCGCGCTTCGAAACCTAACCCGCCATCCAGACGCGCTTCTTGCGCACGACGGTGATCGTCGGTCCGGGCACAAACAGCAGACTGGTCGGCTGCACGTAAC
>JBDSSR010000288.1:0-3451 GCA_039928675.1 Sphingomicrobium sp.
CCGGCATCTGTCATTTCGCGGGCGTTGGCGGTCTGGTGGTCATCGGTTGCCGAAGGATAGGGAATGAGGATTGCCGGTCGGCCCGAAGCGGTCAGCTCGGATATGGTCGACGCGCCGGCGCGGCCGATCACCAGATGCGCGTCGGCAAGCTTGGCCGGCATGTCCTCGATATAGGTCACCAGCTCGGCCGGAATGCCGAGCGCCGCATATTGGCTTCGCACTCGCTCGATATCGTCGGGACGGCATTGCTGGACGACCTGAAGCCGGCGGCGAAGCGACGGAGCAAGTAGGCCAAGGCCCGCCGGAACAACCTCGCCAAGCACCGATGCGCCCTGGCTTCCGCCGGTCACCAGCAATTTGAGCGGTGCAGTCTCGTCGAACGGCGGAAAGGGCACTTCGCCGAGCCTTGCGATCTCGTCACGCACGGGGTTCCCGACAAGCACTGTCCGATCGCGAAAGCGCGGCTTCAGCCGTTCGACTTGCGCATATGCCGTGGCGATCGCTGCGGCTTCTCCAGCAAGCAGCCGGTTCACTCGGCCAAGGACCGCATTCTGTTCGTGAAGCACGGTGGGAATATTAAGCGCGCTTGCCGCAAGCAGTGCTGGAAAGGCGGGATAGCCGCCAAACCCGACCACCGCATCAGGGCGATGTTCGCGGTAGAGGCGCTTGGCCTCCCCTCGTCCGCGGGCGACCGCCGACAGCGCGCGGACCCAGCCAATCGGCCCGCCACCGAACCGCCCCGCGGGAAGCACGTGAAACGGCACCCGGTCGAACAGGCCAGGGTAGCGGGCGCCGCGAACGTCGGTGATCAGAAGCACGGCATGACCGCGCCCGGCAAGCTCGATGGCAAGCGAATGGGCCGGGATCATGTGCCCGCCGGTTCCACCGGCGGCGAGCGCGAAGTTCATCGTTTCAGTCTCTCCCCGTTCCACTTCACCACATAGGGTGAGCGCGTCAGGAACGGATTGCGCCGAGTGAAAGCGAGCAGCAAGCCCATGCCGATCGACAAGGCCAGCATCGAGCTCCCGCCATAGCTGATGAACGGCAGGGTCATCCCCTTCGACGGCGCGAGCTGGACGTTGACCATCATGTTGATCAGCGCCTGGAGCCCGAATTCGATCACCAGACCGGCGGCGGCGAGGATGGCGAAGCTGTGTTCCTCGTCGAGCAGCTTGATCAGCACCCGCGCGACGATCGCCAAATACAAAGCGGCGATTGCGAGGCAGGCGATCAACCCGAACTCCTCGCCGATGACCGAGAAGATATAATCGGTGTGCGGCTCGGGCAATCCGAACTTGCGGGTTCCGCCGCCCGGACCCATTCCGAACAGGCCACCGGCGGTCAGCGTCCGCATTGCGTTTTCGGTCTGGAAATTGTCCCCCGTTCCGAACAGGAATTCGTCGATCCTTATGGTCGCGACATCGTAGAAGAAATAGGCGAGTACGACCCCGATCACACCGACGAGCGCGAGCATGACGAGGATCCTCAGGTTGAGCCCGGCAAGCGCAAGCATCGCAACCCACACCGAACAGAAGATGATCGTGCTTCCAAAATCGGGTTGCTTCATCAGAAGGAAGGCGATGCCGCCGGTGATCGCTGCCGAAATCGAATAGACCGGAAGCGACTTGTCGGCTTCCTTGAGGCTCAGCAGCCACGCCATCGACACCACGAAGAACGGCTTGAGGAACTCGGACGGCTGGACCTGCCCGACCCCGAATTCGATCCAGCGCCGTGCACCATTATGCTCGGGCCCGATGATCGGAACGAAGATCAGAAGGACGAAAAAGAACGCTGCTCCGAACAGCGACAACCGCCGCGCGCGTTCGCGCGGGACCATCGAAATGCCGATCATCACCGGAATGCCGAGCGCGATCCACGCCAGCTGGCGCCAGAAATAATAGAGCTCGTTGAAACGCACGTTTCCGCCCGAATAGCGCTGTGCAGCGGCGGGCGATGCAGCGGCAACCGCGATCAGCCCGATCGCAATGAGGACGCTGATCAAAAGCAGCAGAACCTTGTCGATCTCCCAGAACCAGCGGCCGATTTCCGACGTGTCCGAGCGGCCGTAGCGGCTGGGGTCGATCATCGCCGCTTTGGCCCTGATCCTGCCCGAAATGCTCGCGATCATAAGGCCTCCAGCAATGTGCGAAACCGCTCACCACGCTCTTCAAAATCCCGAAACTGGTCGAACGATGCACAGGCCGGCGACAGCAATACGGTGTCGCCCGGCTCGGCGTCGTGCGCGGCGCGAAACACCGCGTGGGCGAGGTCGCCGCATTCGGCGACCTTGATGTGCGGCGCAAGCAAGCGCGCGAACAGATCCGACGCCTCGCCGATGGTGTAGGCTTGACGCACATGGCTGAAGAACGGCGCACATTCGTCGAGATTGTCCGTCTTGGCCTGCCCGCCGCAGATCCAGCGGATCGCAGAGAACGCCGCCAGCGCGGGCGCGGTCGAGGCGGGGTTGGTCGCCTTGCTGTCGTTGACGAAGCTGACGCCGTCCTTCTCGCGGATTCGTTCCATGCGATGCGGCAGGCCGGGATAGGTGCGGAGGCCCTCCTGTACGATCTGATCCGAGACTCCTAGCTCACGAAAAACAGCCATGGCGCAAGCGGCATTCTCTGTGTTGTGCGGGCCTTGCAGCGCGGGCCAATTCCGCTGGCCGCCAACGGTCGTTTCGGCATCAACCCATGCGATGTTCACGTTTGGAACGCCCTCGTCGATTACGGCACGAACTGGCCATGGCTCCGTGAGCACAGCAAGATGATTGCCAACATCTTGCATTTGAAAAAGGCGAAGCTTTGACGCTTCGTATGCTTCGAAGCTGTCGTACCGGTCGAGATGGTCGGGGGTGATGTTGAGTAGCACCGCGACATCGCAGTCGAGGTTCTGGGTCAGGTCGATCTGGTAGCTCGAAAGCTCCAGCACATAGACCCCGACGCCTTTAGCATTTGGGGCCAACGGGTTCTGCGACAGGATCGGCAGACCGATGTTGCCGCCCATCAGGCTCGGCACGCCCGCGGTCTTGAGGATGTGGTGAACCAGCGCGGTCGTCGTCGATTTGCCGTTGGTGCCGGTGATCCCGACGACCTTGTGTGGCGGAAGCTCGGGCCGGGCTCTCGCGAACAATTCGATGTCGCCGATGATCTCGACCCCCGCATCGCGTGCACGCCCCGCAATCGGGTGGCGGTTGAGCGGCAGGCCGGGGGTGACGACCAGGCTGTCGAACTGCGACAAGTTCGCTTCGTCAAGGTTGACGATCTCGGCCCCCGACGGCGCCTTGGCCCGCGCCTCCTCCTTGCCATCCCAGGCCGTCACTCTCGCACCGCTTGCAAGCAGTGCTTCGAGGGTCGCCAACCCCGAACGCGCGAGGCCATAAACCGCATAATGTTTGCCCGAAAAGGCGCGCGCCGTGATCAACGGAGCTTCAGCGTCGCAAGCCCGGCGAGAG
>JBDSSR010000289.1:0-3461 GCA_039928675.1 Sphingomicrobium sp.
GCCTTGTCGATCGCGGCCCGCGCCTGGGCGATGGCAGGCTGCTCGCCCGGAGCAATCGCCGCCTGGGCATTGGCGGAACGGGCGCGCGCATCGGCGAGTTGCTGCTCGGCGGTGCGAACCTCGTTGAGCGCGTCGTCATAGTCGGTTCGGGTGGTAAAGCCCTGCTTGAGCAGCGCCGACTGTCGCGACAGGGCATTTTGCTTGATCGAAAGATTGGCCTGCGACCCAATAATGTCCCCCCCGGTGCCGGCCGCCTGGGTTCGCAGCTGGTTGGTCTGGAGGTGCGCCGCGGCAAGCTGGGCCTGGGCCTGCTCGAGCGCCACGCGATAGGGCGCGGGATCAATCCGGAACAGCAACTGGCCCCTGGTAACCCGAGCCCCATTGCGGACCAGCACTTGCTCGATCGGGCCGGTCACCTGGGCACTGACCGAAACGATGTCCTGCTTGATCTGGGCGTCGTCGGTCGACACGCTTCCGCCACTCGTCAGCCAGTAATAGGCCCCGCCGACCACCAACAGCGCAGGCACGATCAGCATCAAGACCGTTCGAAGGCCCGACTTGCTGCCGGGAATCCGGCGCTTTCGCTTGATCGCCGGAGCCTCGGCTTCGGCCGCCACGGTTCCGGACATCGGTTCAGTCGCCATCCTGTTCATTGATTTGCCGCCCTGTCGGTAGTTGCGAAGTGACATGCGCGCTCCCGCGCCTGCGCCAGCACTCGCCGCGTTGTTGCAATGTCCTTGGGGTCGATGCCTTCGAACACCTCGGCCGTCATGTCATCGGCGATAGCGCGCAGCTTGATGACCACCGGCGCTGCCTTGGGCGTCACGTGAAGCCGCCACACGCGCCGGTCAGCCGGGTCGGCAACGCGCTCAACCAGCCCGGCTTCCTGAAGCCGGTCGATGATCCGCGTAAGAGTGATCGGCTCGATATCCATCGCGTCGGCAAGCTCGGCCTGGCGAAGCCCGGGCTTCAAGGTCAGCTTGAACAGCACCTTCCACTGCGCGCCGGTCACGCCAAGGGACGACGCCCGGCGGCCGAACGCCTTGCGCAGGGCGTGCGCCGTCTCGCCGATTTCAGAGGGAAGGGTTTCCATTGGCAACCGAGATAGTGAGCCTACTCATAATAAGCAACTGTCAAAAAGGGTCCGTATTCCAGTGTGCAAAGAATTCACCTTCTGCGCGCCTCTCTGAAAGCGCTTGCTTCGATCGTTCTTCTGGTCTGTGACTGCTGGACGAAGGGATCTGCAATGCTGTTCGCCTGGATCGGATTTCTCAAGGCTGGGAGCGAGCCCGTCTCGCAGGAGGTCAATCTCCTGACGAGCGACTTTATCGCGCAGCCTTACGTCAAGATCCGATCGGTCGGTCCTCTGTGCGACGACAAGGGGCACCGTGCCGGAATGCTGATGATCTTCGAAACGAACGATCTCGCCGCTGCGCAAGCGCTGGTCGCCGACAGCCCCTATCTGAAGGCCGGGCTGTACGAGCGCTCTTCGCTCCACGAATATCGTAACGAGGCCGGGTAAGCGTTAACACGGCCGGCTGTTTCCGCAGTCCGCGATTCCCGCCAAAACCGTTACAAATACTGGTTCCGGCTACTGCAGCCAGCGTCCGCAACCAGGTCCAAAGCCAAATCCGCGAGCGTCAAAAGCATCCCACATCGGATGTAAGCGCAAGTCGCTGTAAGGGAATTATCTTCATTTGCACCGCCATGCGCTGCTCTTGAGCGATCGTTAACGGAGGCGATCCCGAGCAGTGGGGGAGGTGTGATTTGGCTTTCATCTTGCTCGCTGATGACGATGAACTGATCGTCGATGTGGTTCGTGCGGCACTCAATGCGAACGGTCATGTAGTCGGCGCCGTCGATGACGGAAAATCGGTCGTTGCGATTGTCGAAGCCAAGCAGCCCGATCTCGTCATCCTCGATTGTTCGATGCCCGAGGTTTCCGGCATTCAGGCGCTGGTTGCGATGCGCCGGTCCGATCGTTGCTGTCGGATTCCGGTGCTCATGCTCACCGCGCGCCTGGGCGAAGGCGATGAGGATATTGCCATCCGCGCCGGCGCTCAGGATTATCTTCGCAAGCCTTTCGATCCCGAGCAGCTGGTCTCGCGGGTTGAAATGCTGATCGATCGTACTGCGCGGGTAGCCCGCCTGGCCGACAATCCCGGATCGGCCAATCGGCCTCGCTCCAGAGAGGCGCTCGGTTGGGGTCAAAGGGCATGACCACGATGGTGTGCCAGCCGTGCGCCCGCCAGCAGCGGGACTGCCCCTCGTCGCCTAAGCGCCCTTGATATGACCAGCTACTTGGCGCCTGAAAGCGCGGCTCCTCAGGACAGCGATCCCGCGCAGACGCCCGGGCTCGCGACTCACATCCGCCTCGCAGCTGCCGGTTGCTCGATTGCGACGGGGGGAATGGTCCTGTTTGGCTGGGCAGCTGACCTCGTCCCGCTGACCCAGATCATTCCCGGGCTTAGCGCAATGAATCCCTTGACCGCGGTAAGCTTCGTCCTGGCGGGGCTCGTCCTCGCGCTTCATTCGCGGCTTTCGGCCGTGCCCCTCGCTGCGCTCAGCGCTGTCATTGTCGGCATCGGAACCGCCAAGGTCGGGCAATTGGCATTGGGTTACCCCACGGGTCTTGACCAGATGCTCTTCGCCGACCGGCTTGGCCACGCAATCGGAGTCCCGCCCAACCAAATGGCGCCCAATACAGCGGTCGCGCTGATGCTTGCCGGAATTGCCCTTGGCGCAAGCAAGTTCCGGTCGAGGTTCGCACTGTTGGTGTCCCAGGGTTTCAGCATGATCGTGATTGCAGTCGCCTTGTTTGGACTGGTCGGATACCTCCTTGGTCTCGTTGCGCTTTATGCAATCAAGACGTTCAACCCGATGGCGCTGCACACTGCGATTGCGCTGATAATCACCGCCGTCGGCGTGTTCAGCTGCAACCCGCAAGCCGGCCTGATGCGAATCATCGGCGATCGCGGGCCGGCCGGGCAACTCGCGCGCAAGCTGTTGCCGATGGCAATTCTCGTGCCCGTGGTCGTCGCATTGCTTCGTGTGGAAGGCCAGAGGCGCGGTTTCTATGGCCCCGGCGACGCGATTGCCCTGGGCGTGGCGGCCAATGTCCTGGCGACTTTCCTGCTGCTATCGGGTGGCGTGCTGGTACTTTACCGGTCGGACCTCGAGCGCCGCCGACTCGAATTTGCAGTGCGCCGCAGCGAGAACGAATACCGGATTGCTGAACGGATGGGCCGGCTCGGTCACTGGCGACAAAAGCTCGGCAGCGAACTGCTCGAATGCTCGGATCAATTTACCCATATTTGCGGCTTGACGGGCGATCAGCCGACGACCCAGCGAATGGTCATGGACCTGTATCATACGGACGACGCCAACGTCCGGCGAGACTTTCTCGAACGTGCCGTTCGCACCGGTGCTGGCTGGGATTCGAGCGCAAGGATCATGCGGCC
>JBDSSR010000290.1:0-9104 GCA_039928675.1 Sphingomicrobium sp.
GCAGGCCGGCAAGGTCCTTGCCAGTCTCTACCAGGCGTTCGTCGGCACCGATGCCTCGCAGATCGAAATCAACCCGCTTGCCGTTTCCGACAAGGATCAGTTGCTGGTGCTCGATGCCAAGGTCGGCTTCGACGACAATGCCGGCTTCCGCCATCCCGACCTCGAAGCGCTTCGCGACCTCGACGAGGAAGAGCCGATGGAGATCGAGGCGTCGAAGTACGACCTCGCCTACATCAAGCTCGACGGCAATATCGGCTGCATGGTCAATGGCGCCGGGCTTGCCATGGCGACGATGGACATCATCAAGCTTGAAGGGGGCGAGCCCGCCAACTTCCTCGACGTCGGCGGCGGGGCATCGAAGGAAAAGGTCACCGCTGCCTTCAAGATCATTCTCAGCGACCCCAGCGTGAAGGGCATTCTGGTCAACATCTTCGGCGGGATCATGAAGTGCGATATCATTGCCGACGGAATTGTCGCTGCCGCGCGCGAAGTGAATTTGAACGTGCCGCTGGTGGTTCGTCTCGAAGGGACCAACGTCGACAAGGGCAAGGCCATTCTCGCCGGCTCGGGGCTGCCGATCATTTCCGCCGATGACCTTGGCGACGCGGCGCGCAAGATCGTCGCGCAAGTGAAGCAGGCAGTTCCCGCCTAACCGGTTTGATTGGAAAGAATTGACATGAAGCTGCTCGTCGCCGTCAAACGGGTCATCGATTACAACGTCAAGCCGCGGGTCAGGATGGACGGCTCGGGCGTCGATCTGGCCAACGTCAAGATGAGCATGAACCCGTTCGACGAGATCGCGGTCGAAGAAGCTATCCGCCTCAGGGAAAAGGGCGTCGCGACCGAAGTCATCGCGGTCTCGGTCGGCCCGGCCAAGGCGCAGGAGACGCTTCGCACCGCGCTCGCAATGGGCGCCGACCGCGCGATCCTGGTTCAGACCGACGAAGAGGTCGAGCCGCTTGGAGTCGCCAAGCTACTCGCCAAGATCGCCGGGGACGAGCAGCCGGGCCTGGTCATTCTGGGTAAGCAGGCGATCGACGACGACAATAATGCCACCGGCCAGATGCTCGCGGCGCTGCTCGGCTGGCCCCAGGGGACCTTCGCCTCAAAGCTGGAAATCGCCGACCAGGCGACCGTCACTCGAGAGGTCGATGGCGGTCTCGAAACGGTGCAATTACGTCTTCCGGCGGTTGTAACAACCGACCTTCGCCTGAACGAACCGCGCTACGCTTCGCTGCCCAACATCATGAAAGCCAAGTCCAAGCCGCTGACCATCACGACGCCCGATGAAATGGGGGTCGACGTTGCTCGCAGGCTGGAAGTGCTCAAGGTCGTCGAGCCGGCCAAGCGCCAGGCTGGAATCAAGGTCGGAAGCGTCGACGAACTTGTCGAGCGCCTGAAGGGTCTGGGAGTTGCCAAATGACTATCCTTGTTCTCGTCGAGCATGACGGCAAAGCGATCAAGGACGCGACCCTTGCAACCGTCACTGCCGCCTTGCAGCTCGGCGAAGTTCACGCGCTGGTTGTTGGCAAGGGAATTGATATGGTCGCGGCGCAGGCCGGCAAGATCGCGGGCGTGACGAAAGTCTATGCGGCCGATGCGGCCGAGCTCGAACACCAGCAGGCCGAGGCCGTCGCACCGATCGTGGTAAAGCTGATGGACGGCCACGTTGCCTTCGTCGCGGCCGCGACCACCACCGGCAAGAACATCGCGCCGCGCGTCGCCGCACTGCTCGACGTGATGCAGGTCAGCGACATACTTTCGGTCGAGGGCCCCGACACCTTCACGCGCCCGATCTACGCCGGCAATGCGATCGCGACGGTCAAGTCGACCGATTCAAAAAAGGTCATCACGGTCCGCATGACGGGCTTTGAAAAGGCCGCTGCCGAAGGCGGAACGGGTGCGGTCGAGGTGGTCGCTTCGAGCGGCGACGCCGGAGGCAGCAGCTTTGTCGGTCTCGAAGCCTCGGAAAATGAACGACCCGAGCTGACCAGCGCCAAGGTGATCGTGTCCGGGGGTCGCGCGCTCGGTTCGGCCGAGCAGTTCCACGCCTTGATCGATCCGCTCGCCGACAAGCTCGGCGCCGCCGTCGGCGCAAGCCGCGCGGCAGTCGACGCGGGCTACGCGCCCAACGATTATCAGGTCGGGCAAACCGGCAAGATTGTTGCCCCGCAGGTCTACATCGCAATCGGAATTTCCGGAGCAATTCAGCATCTTGCGGGAATGAAGGATTCGAAGGTCATCGTCGCGATCAACAAGGACGAGGAAGCCCCGATATTCCAGGTCGCCGACATTGGCCTGGTCGGCGACCTGTTCAAGATCGTTCCCGAGCTGACCGGAAAGCTCTGATTCGGATCGGCTTCTCGACTACCGCCTAAGGCCGCTGTTGAACCGTTAACCTGGCGTGGGTACACGGGGAGATAACGAGCGGAGTCAGGGGATTGGCAATCGAGGACCGGCTGGAGGACGAGCGGCGCGTGGCTGCGCTTGCCCGAACCGGCGCACTCGACAGTGGGCCGGAACGCGCCTTCGACCAGATCTGCCGGGTCGCTGCCGAATTACTGAAGGTTCCCAGCGCCTTCGTTTCGCTGATCGGGGCGAAGCGCCATTACACGAAAAGCTCGTTCGGGGACGGCGCCCCCGGTGTCGACTCGTTCGACGTCGACCTCGACATCTCCTTTTGCAAGTTCGTAGTGACTTCCGGCGAACAATTCGTCGTGGATGACGCGCGAGAGCATCATCTGCTCGTCAACCACCAGGCGGTCGAGCGGGGTGTTATCGCCTATGCCGGAGTCCCGTTCGAGGCGGATGGCGAGACTATCGGCGCGCTGTGCGTGGTCGATTCAGAGCCTCGACACTGGTCCCAAGAGGATATCGATCGGCTCAATGCGCTCGCTCGCTCGGTCGAACAGTTGCTGGTCGCGCCAACCAGGAACGAGGACAGATATTCGCCGGAAGGCGAACGCCGGGTGCTCGACGCCTTGCGCGAGCATATCCGTGCGCTGGACGGGTATCGGGCGACGGTTGCGCGATCGTCGAAAAGGATCAATCTCGACGCGGAGCGCGCCGCCCGTGAGGTGGTGACCGAGACATCCGACGCGCTTGATGGCGAGTTCCGCGAATGTTCGGACCAGCTTGGCAAGGGCCTCGACCAACTCGTCATCGATCTTCGGATGTATCTTGGCGCCGAGGAACGGCGGCGCAAGGCGGCGGATGCCTTTGCCGCCGCTACCGGCCGACTCGACGTGCTTCAGAGTGCCATTTCGGAAGTGTCGCTGGCTGAAGAACAGTTACGAATCGCTGCGCTTAACGCGGGGCTCGAGTTGTGAGTCAGGCACTGGTCGGCGCGGATCAGTTCAAGGATCGGCTCCCCGGGCGATCCGCCGACAATCGTCGCGCAGCGCCTTCGGCGCCGGTGCAGTGGATTGCCGGCTCGACCAAAATCGCTTCGATCAGCATGTTCGTTTCGGACGTTGCGGCAATTGTCATCGCCACGATTTTTGTGCTGATTGTTCGCTCTTACGTCTTCGGGCCGGTTCCTTCACCGCATTTTGCCTTGTGGTCGGCAATCCTCGCCTGGTTTGCATATCGCGCTCTGGCCGATCTCTATTCGCCGTTCGGGCTCTACCCACCGGTCATGCTCCAGCGATCATTCGCATCGGCATTATGCGGTCTGGGCGTGCAGACCGCTCTTCTGTTGCAGCTTACCGATGCTCCGCCTTGGCGGCTGTTCAATCTGCTCGTCTGGCTCGTCGTGCTCCCGCTGACTTACGCATTACGCGCCATGTTCCGTGAAATGCAGATCAAGCGCGGTCGCTACGGCTGTCCGATCGTGGTTATCGGCAATGGTCCACCCGCGCGCCGCGCCATTCGTGAACTTCTTGCCCACCCCGGGCTCGGCTACGTGCCAGTGGGTGTATTCTCCACCCAATTTGTGGAGGTCGCGGACCGCCAGCATTTCAGCGGCATTCCGGTTATCGGTCGCGCCGAGGACGCTCCGAAGTATGAATTTCCATATCCGGTATCCACGGCCATGCTCGTCGTGGGTGACGGGTGGCACGATGAACGCAACCACCAGCTGGGCGAGCAGGTCGCCGCGAAATTCCCGACGCTCCAGCTGTTTTCCGGAATTTCCGGCCACGGCCATTGGCTCAGTCGCGCTCGCCCGCTTGGCCCCTATCTGGTAATTGAGACCCACCACGCGCGTTTTTCGACGCGTCAGCACTTTCTCAAGCGGCTAGTCGACATCGCGGTCTCGCTGCCGGTCCTGATCCTGGCTGCGCCCTTTGTCGCGATTGCGGCGCTTGCGATCATTATATCCGACCCGGGGCCGGTCTTTTTCTCGCAGCTGCGCGAAGGCAGGAACGGCAAGCCTATCCGGATCTACAAGCTGCGCAGCATGGTCGTTGGCGCCGAAGCGAAGCTTGCCGCCTATCTAGCGAAAAATGAGCTTGCGCGGTTCGAATATGAGCGGACGATGAAACTTCGCCTCGATCCGCGAATCATTCCGCGGATCGGCAAGTTTGTCCGCAAGTCCAGCCTCGACGAGATTCCGCAGTTGTGGAGCATTCTCAAGGGCGACATGAGCCTTGTGGGCCCGCGCGTGATGCCGGCTCGCGAGATCGCGCTGTACAGTCTTGAGGGCCAGCGGCTTCGCCGCCAGGTTAGCCCGGGATTGACCGGCTTCTGGCAAGTCGAGCATCGCAGCGACAGCGACTTCAAGATCCGCGAAGTCGCCGATACCTTTTACGTCAGCAACTGGTCGATCTGGCTCGACGTGTGGATTATCCTGCGAACCGTCCGGGTCGTCCTTTCGGGCGCGGGCGCTTTTTGACCGCGTCGGCCTTAGAACGGACGGAAAGCGGCGATCGCCGGGGCAACGGCGAGGAAGTCTCGGTACGCGCCCTTGAGTTCCGAAAAGCCGACAATCACGACGTCTCCGGCAAGGATCCTCGGGTCGGGATCGTAGCCGTAGCGGATCCGGCGGGCGTCGAAGACCGCGCCCATCCGCTTGCCGCCAACGGTCCGGAAGACGATGACTTGGTTGAGCGCTGCTGCGCGGGTTGGTCCCTGGGCGAGCGCCAGCGACTGAAGCAGGGTCGCGCTGTTGGGAATGTCGTAGACGCCAGGGTGAATAACCTGACCCTCGACGGTGACATTCTGGTGGCTGAACGTGGCGATGTTCACCGTCACTTGCGGATCGCGAAGGTAGCGCTCGCCGAGCCTTGTCTGGATGTCGGCCGCAAGCGCTGGTGCCGTCTGGCCCCCAGCATGGACTTTGCCGACCAGCGGGACTTGGAGGTCGCCATTGGAATCGACCTTGGCGGCGTCGAGGCTGAGCTCGGGCTCGTACAGCACGGTCACGTCGACGACGTCGCCGGCCGAGATGTAATAGGCCGTTTCGGGCGCTCCATCGCTCGAAACTCCGGTTACCGCATAGGCCGCAGGACCCCTTTGAACCGCTGGACTGACGGTGTGGCATCCACCCGACAACAGTGCGCCGCTCGCGATAAGCACGCCGGTCAGGCACTTGAAGATCGACGAATCCCGGCCGTACTGCATTTCCATGTCCTCTTGGCCCGCGATGTCCATAATCCCGCTAGGCTTGTTTTCAATTTCACGGCTAAAGTCCAGTGGTGATGCAGTTTGGGAGGCGGGCTCGATGGATCGATTAACCGGTGCGGACGCAACTATGCGGCAGCCGCGCTCGGACCTGGAGATCCTGGCGTCCTACGGCCTTCGCAATTGGTGGATCGTTGCTTGCTCGATGCTTGCGGCAGTGCTCTTCGGATTGGTCTATCTGATGCTCGCCAAGCCGTCCTACGATGCGAGCGCAGTGGTGATCATTCAGCCGCAAAGCAGCGACCCCAACGTGCAGCAGGCGCCGGCCGCCACTCCCGAACTGGTTCGAAGCCAGGTCGAAGTCCTTCAGTCTCGGCGTGTGCTCGATGCGGTAGTACGCAAGCTCGCGCTTTATCGCGATCCTGACTTCGGCGGGGCCCCGGCAAGCACTCCAAACCCGTATCGTATCGCCGTTGCCGAGCAGGCGCTGAGCGATCGGCTGAAGGTCGAAAACGACGGTCGTTCGTTCGCGATCAGCATCACCGTCCGATCGCACGACCCCGACAGTTCGGCGCGGATCGCCAACGCCATTGCAACCACCGATATCGAACAGGAGCGAGCGCAGAAAGTCGCGGTGATCCAGGCGACTCAGAACGGCCTGGCGTCGCGGCTTTCCGATCTTCGCGCGCAGACCCTCGCCGCCGAAAATTCGGCTGAAAGCTATCGCCAGTCGAGCGGGCTGGTGCCGCTCAGCAGCATTCCGGAGGACAGCGAGAGCTACTCCGCCGCCACGCCCGCCTCGCGCCAGATTATCGAACTTGCCAAGGAAAACGCGACTCTTGCAGGAGGCGCATCCGAGGCTGGAGCGCGGTTCTCCGCGCAGCAGCGGTCAATTGCGCGCGGGCAGGGTGACAGCACCAGCGAAGTGCTTGCATCGCCGGTGGTAAGCAGCCTGCGTTCGCAGGAAGCGGAGGTCGCAAAGCGCGAGTCAGAACTCCTTGCCAAATATCGTCCCGATCATCCGCTGGTTCGCCCGGTTGAAGACCAGCTGAAGCGCATTCGTGGCGAAATACGTTCGGAAATTGGGCGGATTCACAACTCGGTGGGCTCGCAGGCGCGGTCGAGCACGCAGGCGTTCGCCTCTGCCGACCGTTATATGCATGCCCTCACGTCCAAACGCAGCGGCGAGCTGACCTCGTCGGTTCGGCTGACCCAGCTCCAGGATGACGCCAAGCTCAAGCGCCAGATTTACACCGAATTCGCTGGCCAGACGCAGCGTTCGGCGGAGCGCGCCGGGCTCCAGCTTCCCGACGTCAATCTCGCCTCGCCGGCCTATGCGCCGATCCGGCCGGCGGCGCCCAAGAAGAGCTTCGTCCTTCTGGTTTCGCTGATCGCGGGCCTCGTCATCGGACTTCTGATTGCATTTGCACGTTCGCTCACGGTCGGCCGCACCGTAGCCGTCGAAACCCTCCGCGAAAGCACTGTTAGAGGCTGACGCGACGACGGGTCCGGCGGGCAATGACCTGCTCGTAAAGCGCCAGGGTCGAGTCGCCCATTCGCTTGGCAGAGAAGTGGCCGCCAGTGGTTCGGCACCGCTCGGCAAGCGCTGTTCGGCCGGAACCGTCCATCATCACCAGTGTCTCGATCGCTCCCGCTGCCGCAGCGGGATCGTGAGTGGTTACGAACCCGGTCGCGGGCTCGACCACCAGCTCATCCGCGCCAGCGACCGAATAGGTAACGATCGGCACTCCGCAATTGAGCGCTTCAAGAAAGGTGACGGCCATGCCTTCGTAGCGGCTGGTGCAAAGCAGACAGTCAAAGGCGGACAAAAGCGGTCGAGCGGCCATTGCGCCAAGCACGCGCACCGGGTGAGCGGCAGTCGCGGCTGTCCGTTCAACGGCCGCGCGCAGATCGCCGTCGCCGATCATCGCCAGCGTGACGGAATGGGCGCGATCGACTAGGTCGATCACCGCGACCGCGCTTGCCGGGTCCTTCTGGTCGACGAACCGCCCGACGAACCCAACCACGAACGCCTGCTCACACAGTCCCATTCGCGCACGCGCTTCTGACCGGGGCAGGGGCGCATAGGGATCGATGCCGTTGGGAATGACGATCAGCCTGTCGCGGGGGATGCCGAGGCTGACGCCGTGATCGGCTTCGCTTTTCGAAACCGCGATGATGCGATCGGCCATGCGGCCCAACAGGCGCTCGACAGTGCCGATATAGGCGGGTGCCTTGCCGGTCATGGTGTAGAAACCATGGGGCGAATAAATCTGGGCCGCCGTCAAGCCCGGTCTCAACAGGCGCGAGAGGGCTCCGGCCTTCGAGCTATGGCTGTGGATCACGTCGATTTTGCCGAGCGACCGCAGGGTCGACCATAGTACGAACGCGTCCCTGGCATCGTGCAGCCCAATCGACCGCTGCATTCGGCAAGGACGGAGCCCGCAGCCGGCAGCGCGCAACCTTTCGAGCAGCGTTTGATCCGCCCGGCCTGGCGCGTAGACAATGTCGACGCGATGGCCACGCTCGACGGCATGCAGCGCCAGGTCCGCCATCACTGCCGCGCTTCCACCCGAGGCCGATTCGATCACGTGACAGATTTGCAAACAGGGGCTCCCTTCGTCCGGCACCACCGGCTAACCTAAGCCGCTATGGCCGACCAGTCGCTCTTCGACAGATCATTGATCCTGCGCTTGCTGTTCGCAATCGGCGTTGTTGCGATTCCGTTCGATGCGGTGCGCGGTTTGGCCGCGCTTGGGGAGCTTGGGAGCGAGGGATCGTTTCCATTCCTCGGCGCGGCGATCGCGCTCGCGGTGCTGCTCTCATTTGCCAGCGGGTCGAACCGCATCAGCTCGAGCCTTGCTCTGAAAGTCGGGGCAGGGATCCTCGCGGTCATTGTGCTGTCCTGGGTCGTCAACCTTGCGACCATCGATGCATCGATCATCCGGGAGCGCAGCGGTAATAACAAGCTGCTGACCTCATCGCTGGTCGTGGTCTATGGAATCGGCCTTGCCTGGCTTGCCGAGCAGCTGGACGAGCGGAAGGTCCGCGGCCTTCTGAGCACTGCTGTCGCGTGCAGCGCGGCGATCGCCACCGCCTATGCCGTGTTCGAACTGTCCGGCCGCCAGGGTCCGTTGGCGGGCTTGTTCAATGCTGTCGACGGTCTTGTCCACACCCGTCAGAACGACGTCATCAATTCCTGGAATGGCTCGATCAACTTCAAGGTTCTCTACGGATGGGATTCGCGGCTTCGCTCGGTCTCGTTCGAGCCGCCGGCGTTCGGCAATTTCTGCGGGCTCGCCTGGCCGTGGGTGTGGTTCGCGGCGGTCTCCGCTCCCGCCGCTCGCAAGCTGCGTTACTGGGCAGTTCTCGGGGCTTTCAGCCTCATTATCATCGTTGCGCGAAGCCGCACCGGACTGATGATCCTGGGGGTCGATATTGCAACCATCGCCGCTCTTCGATTGATCTACGCCCCGATCCGCGCGGCTGGGAAAGGCGGTGCGATCCTGCGGGTCTCGCTCCCGCTTTTCGGGCTCATCGCG
>JBDSSR010000291.1:0-10440 GCA_039928675.1 Sphingomicrobium sp.
GCCCCGGTGGTGGTGGTGGCGGCGGCGGTGGACCTGGCGGCGGTGGCGGCGGTGGCCCTGGCGGCGGTGGCGGCGGTGGCCCCGGCGGCGGCGGCGGCGGTGGCCCCGGCGGCGGCGGAATTGGCACGCCCGTGCCATTGATCGTCGAACCAGCCGTGAATGCCCCGGTTAGAACCGCGTCTTGCGCGAATTGCTGACCGCCGACGACCGTTCCGTCGGATTGCACCTGACGCCCGTAGACCGTCATATCAGCTTCACCCTCGGTGATGCTGTTGACCGTGAACGCGCCGTCGCCGGTTGTAATTCCGGCGAAATCGTCGATCGTCCCGCTGTTCTGGACGAAGAATGTGTTGCCGACATCCGCAGTAATTCCGCCCGCGGCGACAAACCCATCGGTGTTGGCGGTTCCGCTGTTGCTGGCGAGCGCGGCATCGCGCCCGGAGAAGTTGGGATCCTCGTAGAGCTGGCTGAGAATTGCATCCGACGCGACCCAGATATTGTCGGCATTCAAAGTCAGTTCGCCTGACAAAACCGGGCTCTCATTCGGGCCATAGGTGGTCATGAAAATGCCGCCGGTGTCGGTATTGACCTCAATATTCTGGCCCGCATTCAGCGTCAGCGTGTCGCCCGCCCCGACATTGTAATAGTCAACCAGGCCAGTGACAAAAATGGACCCGGCGGCATTCACCGTGACCGCCCCGGTTCCGTCCGTGACTCCGCCGTCGGTTCCCTGGATTTCAAGCGACCCGAGATAGGTGTTCGACACCGAGTTGAGGACCACCGAGGCACTCTGGATATCGCCGTTTTCGTTCAGATAATAGCCGCTGAATTCGCCCGTTTGGGCGCCAACGAACATCCCATTGGCATTGGTCGAATTAAGTGTGACGAGGTCGGTGATGCCATATCCGCCGAGCGACGCTCCCGCCGCGATATTTATGTCGGACGACGTTACGGTGATCGTCGGCGCGGAGACGATGCCGTAGAAATTGGCGAGCCCGCCGGCGTAAAGGTCGACTGTCCCGCCGACCGTTGCGCTGTCGATGGTGAAGTCACCCCCTGAATTGAGCGTGAGGTTCCCGCTCGCGTTCAGATCGCCATTGATCGAAACGTAACCGCCGGCTCCCTGAGCGCTGACGACGACGTTGGCGAAGCTCACCGAAGCAGTTGGGTCGATTGTGACATCAACAGTTCCGCCCGTCCCGACCCCGCCATCGCCGTTAAAACCGTCGGCCCCGATCGTGGTGAGACCGGTAATCGTCGTGTTCGCGGCGCCGAAGTTCACCGTCGTCGTACCGCCCGTGCCGTTGCCGGTCGTTGCGCCAATAGTTCCGATGCCATCGGTTGTGATATACGCGTTGCCCAGGGTGATCGTCGCCGTCTTGCCGCCATTCAATGCACTTGCGACATCGACGGTGACGGTGCCGCCACTGCCGTCACCAACTCCCGAGACACCGCTGCCAAGATAATTTCCGCGACTGGTCAGCTGGAGCGAGTTGGTCGCCAGAGTGCCGCCGTTTGCTGTCATCCTGAGCGTCGCATCGCCGCCGGTCGCATTCCCCGCAACATCGCCGCCACCGCTGACAGCATCCGCGGTGATGACGACGGCGTTGATCGTCGAGGTCGGCACCCGGCTAATGACATTGCCGCCATCGATCGTCAGGGTCGCGGACCCGGCGAAGGCATCACCACCGGTGCCGCTAAGGCTGTTGCCGCCAGCGGCGTCGCCGTAGGCAATAAGAAGTGAGCCGAGCTTGAGGTCGCCGTTGAGCGTGACCGAAGCGTCGCCGCCGTAACCGGTGCCGCCGGTGCCGCCGTCGCTCGCCCCACCATATCCGACCGCATTGATGACTGCGTAAGATGCGCTGACAGTCGCGCCGGAATCGACCGTCAGGCTGGTCGTGCCGCCGGTGCCGCTGCCGCCCTGCGCGATGCCCGCACCGCCGGCGCCGCCAACTCCGTCGTTTTCGCCCATCTGCAGGCTGTTGGTAACCGTGAGCGTGCTGCCGCTGTGGGCCTCGAGGCTGACGTTGCCATCGGCAGCGTCACCACCGTTGTTGCCCGAGCCGCCAACGGCACTGGCATACATGCGCAGAGAACCGATGGTCGCGCTGCCGAACAGGTCGAAGGCCACGTCGCCGCCATCAGCATCGCCGCCGATGCCGTTGAGAGCGTCGCCTCCGGTGGCGTTGGCGCTAAGTAGCTGCTTGCCAGTGGTCAGCGTGCCGGTGCCTCCCGTCAGCGACACGGACCCGCCTGAAGCATAGCCGCCGATGCCATCGCTTCCGTTGCCGCCAGCGCCGCCGGTGCCATTGGCACTGATCGTCGACACCCCGGAGATGGTGGTCGGCCCGGTTCCGAAATTGAGTGCGGTCGTGCCACCGCTGCCGACGCCGCCCGTCGTGCCGCTGCCGCCGATGCCGTCGGCGCCGATGACCGCCGTGCCGGTAATCGTCGTGTTCGCGGCGCCGAAGTTCACCGTCGTCGTACCGCCCGTGCCGTTGCCGGCCAAGGGACCGCCGCCGCCCACGCCATTGGACTGGATGAACAGGGATCCAAGGTTGATTGCCGCGGTGGCGCCGACGTTCATGGCGCTGGCGACGTCGTAGACCACGGTTCCGCCAAAGCTGTCACCACCTTGAGAAAACCCGATGGGGCCGCCACTGTAATTGCCCCAGCTGTGCAGCTCCAGGAGATTGGCCGTCAATTGACCACCGTTGGCGGTCATCGCGAACGTCGTATCACCGCCGAACGAGGAGCCAGCCGTGTCGCCAGCCCCCCCGAAAGCATCGGCGGTGAATACAACAAAGTTCAGCGGCGAGGTGGGTCCAATGCCCTGCAGGTTTCCGCCGTCGAGCGTCAGGGTCGCCGAGCCCGCAAAGGCGTCGCCACCCGTGCCCGAACCGCTGGCGCCGCCTGAAGCGTCGGCATAAGCGACGATGGAGCCGAGCTTGAGCGTGCCTGCGACGGTCGCTGAGACGTCGCCGCCGTTACCAGTGCCGCCGGTGCCGGCATCGCTGGCGCCGCCAAACCCGATCGCCATGACCTGCGCCCACTTCGCCTGGACCGTCGCACCCGAATCGATCGTCAGCGAGGTCGTCCCCGCGGTGGCATTCCCGCCCTGGACAACGCCAGCACCGCCCACTGCGCCACCGACGAGTTCTGCGGCCGATTGATAATCGGCGCCGAGGGTAAGGCCATTGGTAATCGTGACATTGCTTCCGCCGAAAGCGTGGAAGCTCACATCCCCGTCGGTTGCGTCGCCGCCGACATTACCGGCGCCGCCGGTTGAGCTGGCGTACATCCTGATCGCGCGTGCGCTAACGGTGCCACGGGCATTTAGATAGGCCCCGCCGCCGAAGCCGTCGCCACCATCGCCCATGCCGGCAGGTCCGGAACCGCCCGCGCCGCCGGTCCCGTTGGCGTAAAGCCACAAACCGCCGAACGTGGTGCTGGCGCTGTTATCGGTCAATCCATAAGGGTTGAAATCCCCTGCCTGGGCCGATCCGCCATAGCCGTCGCCGCCGAGTCCGCCCGACTGGCCCGCGCCGCCTGCGCCTCCGGCACCGCCGGTGCCATTCGACGTCAGCGTTACCTCTCCAAGGGTCAGTGATGCGCCGCCGAGCTGGGCGAGCGCAAAGGCGCCGCCGACGTTGCAGTCGCCCCCGCAATAATAGCCGCCAAAGCCGTCGCCGCCGCTTCCGGCCGCGATGCCGATGCCGTCGCCGGCGCCTCCGGAACCACCTGTCCCGCTGGTGTCCACGGTCGCGCTCTGGCCCAATATCGTGCCTGCGGTCGCGGGAGTTTCCCCAGGGTAGCCCGGGTCCGTATCCGCCTCGATATATGCCAGCCCCCCGTTGCCGTCACCGCCGTAGCCCCCGAACCCGATGCTTGCATCGCCGCCTTGTCCGGTGGCTGAAACCGTCGCCGCCCCGCCAAGAGTCACCGTGCCGACGACAGCCCCGATTCCAGCCGTGCCGCCATCGGCATATCCGCCCGACTGGCCGTCGCCGCCGGTGGCATTGGCGGTGACCGTCGTGATCCCGTCGAGCGCGATGGCTCCTGCGCCCCATGAATAGATGATCGCGTTGCCGCCATCGGCATTGCCGCCTGCGCCGCTCGAATTGGGATCGGTGACCGACCCGCCGGTGCCGTCTGCCGCCAGGCTGGTGTTGCCAGTGACGTGAACATTGCCGCTGCCGGTCGTCGAATAAGGGTTGCCGGTGTTGACGTAGCTATCCCCGCCGTATCCGGCGCCGGCCCAGGTATCGCCGCCGAGCAAGTTGCCGCCCGTTCCGTTCGCGCTGGCGCTGAGAGCGCCGTTGACGTTGATCGATCCGCTCGAACTAGCATTGACCTCGATCCAGCCCCCGTAACCGTCGCCAGCACCCGACGCGCTTGCCGAGGATCCGTGACCATAACCGTCCTGGCCAGCGCCACTGGCCGACAAGGTCAGCGCTCCAGTCGTCAGCACGCCACCGTTGGTGGCACCGACATTGATCGTTCCGCCAAAGCCATCGCCAGCCCACGAATCGGTAGAGGCGCCGGAAGAGTAAAATCCGTCGGCATTGACCGATACGGACCCGTCGACGGTAAGCGAGCCCTGGTCCGCCCGTATGGTGACGTCGCTGCCCTGGCCGAACGCGCCGGTTGCGTAGACGGTAAGATTGCCGGACAGCAGAACGCTGCTTCCGCTACCGACCGAATCGACCAGCACCTGGCCCGGCGCGCCGTAGAACGGTTCTCCGGTTCCGAGCGCAACATCGCCTGACACCGTTAGGCCATTGCCACCGGCCGCGCCGAGATGGACCGAATCGTAGCCGATGAGAGTCAGGCCGTCGCCGAAGCTCAGGTTGCCGGCCGATGCAACCGCCTCGATGTCGGACGTCGCAATAGCCAGAACGCTCGACGTAAAATCGCCGTCGGCAATGCTGATATTGGAATCCGAAAACAGGTCGTTGATGTAGAAACCGGGATAGTCGCCATACTCCCGAGTCCCACCAGCGGTCAGGATGATCTCGCCGTTCTGCACGCCCGCGTTAGCGGCGTCGTAACCGATGGTTCCACCAAGCAGCATCGTCAGCGCCTGGTTCTTGGGCACCGCGGCCATGTAGATGGTGTGATTGTCGCCCGCGACTGCGTTCGCCGGGCCTGTCGTGCTGCCGGTGTGAACGATCCCGTTAGGATCATCGCTCCCGACGTCGACTGCAACGTCGAACAGCCCCTGGTTGATGCTCATCGTCAGCGAATCGGCCGCGACATAGGCCGCCGAGCCGTTGACCCGCACGTCGCCGCCCTGCTCGATCCGGGGCGCGATCAAGGCCACGTAGCTGCCCGCTGCAAGGGCATTTATCTGCGCGCCGGGCAGAATCTGAACTGCGCCCCCGCCCCCGGTTGCACGGGTGAAACTGGCGCTGAAACCATTGGCGTCGTTGCTCGACAAGGTCGGGACAAGCGATGTCAGAAGCAAACCCCCAACGTCGAAGGTCGCGGTTGCGCCGACCACTATTCCGCCTGGGCTGTAGAACCAGATGTTGCCGCCCTGGTTGGCGCCGATGAACGACTGGATGCTGCCGTTGAGACCGATTGCCCGGCTCGGGTCGGTCGGCACCACGCGGTTGAGGACAGTGTAGTCCGATGAACCCTGGAAGGTTGCGACATTGCCGCTGGGCAAAAAGTCGATCGTGCCCCCGCCGATCGCCGAATCGGTCGGATTCCAGTCGATGGTTGCGGTTGGCCCGGTGACGGTTATCGTCTCGGTCCCAGTGCCGGTGATCGTCTGACTCGCGTTGGTTCCCGAGAAGGAACCCTGGAAGGCACCTGTCGGAGCCGTCTGAGCCTCCGCCTTTTGCGGCATCAGCCCGGCGGTCGCGACCGCCAGCGAGGCGCATGACAACATCAGCGCATTGCGCTTCAGGACGATACGGGGGGCAAGGCTGCTGTTCATCGGTAACTCCAGGGCCAAAGCCGGCTGGTGAGGGAAATCAGGAAGCGGGGGCCAGGACGAACATTGTCGATGCCGGCTTTCGTTAGCGGGACCGCAAGCGCGGCGTCGAGCGCGAAGCGATCGAAATTGACCCGTGCTCCGCCACCGACCGAATCGAGCTCTTCGGCCTGGGTGACGACGGGGGCGATGATATCGAGGTTGCGCACCATGGCATGGTCCCAGAAGCCGTAGCCCTCGATCGCCGGACGCTTCGCGCTTTGCGGCACCCGGCTTCCGAACCGGACTTCAGCCTGGGTTCCAAAACCTCTGTCGCCAAGCAATGTGCCAGGATCGTAGCCGCGGCCGGCGGTGTAGTTTCCGGCCGAATATTCTTCGAAGCTGAGCAGCGGTTTCCAGGCGTATTGAGCGCGAACGCCAAGCGCCAGGGTCAGCTTGGGCACCGGGCGAACCTCGCCGTTGACGGTGTATCGAAGGACCGTCGCGTCCGACTGGCCTTCGGGTCGGCTCGGCGCCACCATTCCCGGGACCAGGCACGCCGCGCCGAAGGTGCCGCAATCGGTCGCTCCGAAAATATGCAGGCCCTGGCGAAGCTCGATCAGCCCGGTCAGCCGCCACGGCGGTTGGGCCGAACTGTAGCCCGTGCCGAAATTGGTCTGAACCGAATCGAAGCCGAGACGAAAGAAGCCGACTCGAAGGCGGTCACGAGTGAGTGGAATGGTGTTGAGAGCGACGTCCTGATTGACATAGTCCATGCCGACCGCGCCGCGGATCGACTGCGCCTGGCGGCGAACGAACGGATAGCCGACCTCGACCGTGCCGAGCAGCGTCCGCGCAAGAACGTCGGCGCCGGGGATCGTCGGCTTGGCCCAGGCATAGGTAAACGCACTGCCGACGCTCAGCCCGTCGGAGCCAAGGCGAAAGTCGTGGCCGACCTGGAGCGTCTGCTGTTCTTTAAGATCGGCGCTGCTGAAGACGGATACGGTGGTGCGGTCGCCAAGCCCGGTCAGGCCAAAGATCTGACCGCGCAACAGCGCCCCCCAGGGGCCGAGCGCTTCGGACCCTCCATTCTGGATGTTGAAGTCAGCGTAGCCGCGCTGCCGCTGGACGGTGACATCGCCGACGACGTCGCCCGGCAAGCCTCCGGCCGGGCGCAGGGTCAGCCGAACATTGTAGCCCGGCAGGTCGCTTGCAAGCAGCAAATAGCGTTCGGCCTGGTTACGATTGAACACCGGCTGCTGGGTCAGGCGATTGAGATAGCCGGCAATAAGCTTTTCGGCGCCCGAGGCATCGCCCCGAACCCGAACCTGGGTGAGGTGCGCCATCAGCACCTGGAACCGCACGATGCCGTCGCCGATGCGCTGTTCGGGAACCTGGACGGCGGCAATGTAGCCCGAGTCGCGAAGGATCATGCCGGCGCGGTCGCGGATTTCGCAGACAACGGAAATCGGCACGTCCCGGCCAAGGAATGGGGCATAGGCCGAAGTCATTTGCTCTCGAGTGACGCCCTTCAGGCCGTCGAACTCGACGCCGCGAAGAGTCAGATGGATTGCGGCAAAATCGGGTCCGTCAAGCGCGCATGGAGCGCGCTCGATACCGCCCTCCACCTCGAGCCTTGGCGCTCTGTTGATCGGCATCGCCTCGACCGGCCGAGTGACTTCCTCGCGCGTCGGGGGAAGCACATTCTGCGCCGTCTGCGCGGTCGCGACCGCGGAACTTGTCATCAAAACCGCCGACGCGCAGAACCATGCGGCTGAACGCCGCAGTGAAACCCCCAGTCGTAACCGCAAATCGATTTGCACCGGGGCGCCCCTTCCCCATTGAAATATACTCGAGTCGCCCCCGAATTACTGGAACTTAAACCATTTTCGAGCCGTTTGGCTAATCCCATTTTAACCCGGATCAAGTTTTTGCCCGCCTGATCGTGTCAATCCGGGATTATGCTCGACGCATGCTCCGGGGGCTTGCATCACTCCCGCAATGCTCGGCCTGCCACCACCACCGCCCCCGCAAGCCGCGATCGTCATCACTGGTACGGCTCTGCCCGAACCCCGCTCCGAGCAGGTTTACGGCGTCGATCGGCTGACCCGGCAGGACATCGAGCGCTCGCCGAGCCACACCCTCGACCAGCTTCTCAAGGATATCCCCGGGGTCCAGCTTTTCCGCCGATCTGATTCGCACAGCAGCCATCCGACCAGCCAGGGGGTGACCCTTCGTGCGCTCGGCGGCAATGCTTCGAGCAGAGCGCTGCTGACCCTCGACGGAATTCCGCAGGGCGATCCATTCGGCGGCTGGGTGATCTGGCCAAGCTACGATCCCGGCGCTCTGTCCCAAATTCGCCTGGTCCCCGGCGGTGGAAGTGTCGCCAATGGTCCAGGAGCGCTTGCCGGAACGATCCAACTGACCAGCCGAACCGATCGTGGCGTTTCGGGAGAGGTCGATGGCGGCAGCCGCAACGCCCTGGAGGCGAGTGGCCGCATTGGCATGGCGGCGGGCGGCGGGACGCTGAGCGTGAGCGGCCGAGTCGATCGTGGCAACGGTTTCATCCCGATCACGCAGGAAACCCGCGGACCAGCCGACCGACCCGCCCCCTATCGCGCATGGAATGGCCGTCTGCGCTGGGTCGCGCCCGTTGGCGGCTCGATCGAGCTGCAGGCCAGCCTCGCCGCGTTTCATGACGGGCGAAACCGCGGCACGGATTTTTCAGACAATCGCACCGACGGCGCGGACGCCGCATTGCGGCTGGTTGGTCGGGGCCGCTGGCAGTGGAGCGCGCTCGGCTATTGGCAATGGCGCGATCTGATGAGCAGCTTTGCGAGCGTCAGTCCCGGGCGGCTTACCGCCACTCGGGTTTCGCTTCAGTACAAGGTTCCCTCGCACGGGCTTGGCACAAGCGTCGAATTGCGCCCGCCGATGCCCAGCGGGATCGAGCTACGGTTCGGTGCCGACGCCCGCCGCACCGACGGCGAATCGCGCGAGTTCTATTCCTTCGTTGCGGCCGAGCCGACGCGGCGCCGAGTGGCCGGCGGCGAGACCGTGACCGCTGGGGCCTATGCCGAAAGCAGCGCAGTGTTTGGTCGGTTCACGGTCACCGGCGGCGGACGGATGGACCGTTGGCAGGTTACCGACGGCCATTTGCACGAAACTATCATTGCCACCGACCTGGTGACCCGAGACGAGCTTTATGTCCCGCGCGAAGGTTGGCTGCCGACAGCGCGCGGCGGGGTTGCGTTTGATCCCGGTGGCGGCGTCAAGCTGCGAACCGCGGCCTATCTCGGCTGGCGAATGCCGACGCTAAACGAACTGTTCCGGCCGTTCCGCGCCGGCGCCGACGCAACCGCCGCCAACCCGGCACTGGACCCCGAGCGCCTCTCGGGTGCCGAAGCCGGCGCCGATTTTGCCCGCGGTCCGTGGCGCCTGTCGTTGACGGCCTTTGCCAATCGGCTGAGCGACGCAATCGCCAATGTAACGTCCGGCCAGGGTCCGGGCACCTTTCCCGGGGTCGGGTTCGTCCCGGCCGGGGGTGTCTATCGTCAGCGGGAGAATGTCGACGCCGTGGCGGTGCGCGGGATCGAAGCATCGGTTGCCTGGTCGCGCGGCCCCTGGACCGCAAGAGCCGGCGCGAGCTTCAGTCATGCTCGTATGGCCGCGACCGGCCCGGCCGCGTTCCTTGATGGATTGCGCCCCGCCCAGACGCCGGCTGCGGCAGCGACGTTGGCGGCCGGATGGGATCTGGCGGGCAAAAGCGCGTTGGTCGAGCTTCGCTTCGTCGGCGGGCAATATGACGACGATCTCAACACGCGTCGGCTGGCGCCCGCAACTACGATCGACGGCTCGGCATCCTGGCCAATCGGCCATGGGCTGCAACTGGTTGCCCGAGCGGAGAATATCACCGACGCGCTGGTCGTGGCCGGGATCGGCGGCGACGGTTCGATCGAGCGAGCGACACCGCGAACGCTGTGGATCGGCCTTCGACTGCGCTGATTGTGGCTCCGCAACGCTCTTTGACGGATCGCGTTACGCATTCTGGATATGTACCGGTCGGACCTCAAGACCCGCGACAGGGGCGGCGCAATCGTGGCGGTGATCGCGATCCACGGAGCGCTGCTGCTCGCATTTCTCCACTTGTCGGGACGAATCGATCTCGCCGACTCTCAGAGCGCTTTGCGGGTGTTCACGCTGAGCGAGCCGCCAGTCCCTCCGCCCCCGCCGCCGCCCAAACAGCAGGCCCGGGCCAAGCCAAAGCAGCGCGAAGGCGGGTCGGCAGCCAGGAACATCAAGAGCGAGGCGACCGACATCAAAGCGCCCAAACCCAGAGTCGTTGTTCCGCCGCGGCCCCAGATCGCGGCCACCGAGACCCCTCGCCACGGCACTGCGCCGACCCAGGGATCCTCCGACGTTCGCGGGCCAGGCACCGGCGCGGGCGGGGCTGGCAACGGCACTGGCAGCGGTGCTGGTGGCAATGGTCCCGGCGGTGGTGGAGATAATGGCGTCGCCGA
>JBDSSR010000292.1:0-5529 GCA_039928675.1 Sphingomicrobium sp.
CTTCGAGCGTCCCAGAACGCGGTCCCGGTCGAATAGGCCGGACTCCAGATGAGGCCCGCAATTCGGCTCTGCAAATCGCGCTCGCCATCCCCGAAACGGATTGCGCCAAGCCCCTTGGCGGCGATCATCGCGCGTACTGCCTTGGGCCCGCCGACCAGTCGCAGCACCTTGTCGTTGGCGGTATTGTCGCTGGTGGTGACGGCCTTGAACATCAGCTCGTCGAGCGTCGTGGTGTAGGATCCTCGGCCGATCAGGCTTGCGATCGGCTGGTGGAACACGGTGAGGTCGTCGCGAGTCAGCGTAACCTTGTCGGCCAGACGAATCCTGCCGCGGTCGGCCGCGTCCAGTGCAGTGATGCAAACCCACAGCTTGCTGACGCTCTGTTGGGGATAATAGTCGCTGTCCTTCCAGCCGGCGGACCAGCCGTCGTCGATCGATCGAACCGATATGCCGACCCGGCCGTTGAACGTTCGGCCAAGCTCGGTGATCCGATCACGAAGAACGCGCGGGGCCGGGCGCGCCACCGGCTTCGTCGAAGCGGATCGCGGCCTGGACTCTGCCGGGAGGACGCCGGCGGCCGGCTGAAGCGCGGCCGAAGGGCCGACCTGCGCCGACCCGGCAAGCACCACCGCCATTCCAATCCTGACCCGACGTGCCGTCATGCCGCCAGCAATTTCATCGGTCGGCTGAACCCGCGATGTCGGGCGACTGGCTGGGGTCAGGAAGAAGCGCCGCTGATTCGATTTCATCCAGCGCCCGGTGCACGGCGATGTAGCGGCGCGCCCGGGCTACCCAGTCGCTTGCGCCGGCGGCGCCGGGAAGCCGCATCGTCTCGGCCAGTGCCTGGTCGACCTCGCCGGCGCCAAGTCGCTGCCGGGCACTGTTGAAGCGCGCTTCGGCGTTGGCCGGTGGACTCTCGGCGCGGTGGACCTCGATGACGCTGCCCAACTCCCGGCGGAACCCGGCCCACCAGCCCTCGCTCGAGCCGCCCCGCCGCAATTGGGGTCCAAGCGCATCATATTCGGCGTTGAGCTGGTCCAGTCGAACCGGCTGGTGCGATTCGGTGATTATCGCCGCGATCGCCTGCTGGTGGTCGTGGCCGAAGCGCTCGGCAAGCAGGTTCTCGAGATATCCGAGCGCGATTCCCCGGTCGATTGCCCGGCGCGCCGCAAAGGCGATGACCAGCGCATCGGCGCGTCCCACCGATCCCTCGGTGCGATGGGTCGCGTCCTCGACCCGCGCCAGCCGGCTCTCCAGCTGGGCGACCTTTGCCGCCACGGCCGGCGATTGCGCAGCGGCCGTGGGTGAAGTCGCGATCGCGCTCCGGGCGGGCGCAGCGACCACGGCGGGCGGCGAAAGCGTTGTCTGGTTCGGGTCGGCAACGCCAAGGTAACTGGCCGCGCGCTGATTGTGGGCAAGGATCCAGGTCGCGGCGGCTGCGCCGGCGATGATCAGGACCAAACCGATCAGCGCTCGCGCGCCCCACCCCAGCCGATCTCGAGTGCCTATCCCGCTCATTACCGTGCCGGTGTGTTGCACAGGCTTGCGGCGAGAGCCAGTAGCGCCGCGTCGGTCGGCTGGTCGGCAACCCCCACGCTCTCCCAGCCTTGGCCGGCAGCCTCGGCAGCGGCGGCGCTGATCGCAACGACCGCCGTCGAGCGGCGAGTCGTGACCAGTTGGGCAAGGCGGGCACCGGCCCGCGGCGAGTGGACCAGCCCGACCGCTCCGGGCAGCGCCGACAGGTCGGGACGGTCGACCGGCTCGGCGCGATACACGGCCACCGCCCGGATTTGCTGTCGTGGTTCACCATAGTCGGTGCGGTCGGCGCCGCCGAGGTGAAGCAGGCGAAGCTCGGGCTCGATCGATGCCAACAGCCGCTGGACGCCCGAATCCCCGGCGGCGGCTATGCCGAACCCGGCGTCGCGAGCGGCGCTTGCAGTCGCTTCACCGACGGCAAAGGCGGGCAGCCCGCGCAAGGTGACAAGGCCCTCGCCGGCAGTGCGGACAGCGTTGGCGCTGGTCAGCAGCAGTCCGTCGAAGCCCGAGGCGTCCGGCGGCTGCCACTCGATCGGGACGATAGTGAATAAGGGCACCGCATGCGCGTCGAGCCCAACGGCGCGGGCCTTGTCCACAGTCGCGCTTGCGCCCGGCTCGGGGCGCAGGACGAACAGCCGCCTCATTCGCCGCCGAACAGCGTCCGGATCGCTTCGGGCGCCTTGGTCAGAAGCTCGTGGGCAAGCCTGACCGCCGGGTCGACATCGCCGCAATCCATCGTCATGCGCCCTTCGACAAGCTCGCCGCCGTCCTCGCTGAACAGTTGGGCGCGCATCCGCAGGTCGCCGTCCTCGAGCACGCAGAAGGCCGCCACTGGCGAGGCGCAGGTCGCTCCCAATGCCCGGGTGAACGCGCGCTCGGCCATTACGCAATCGAACGTGATCTGGTTGTTGACGGTGCTCAGCACGCTTTGCGTCTGATTGTCGTTGGTGCGGCACTCGATCCCGATCACCGCCTGGCCTGGAGCCGGCAGGATGATTTCGATCGGAAGCGAGGTTCCGGTCGCGATTCCCAGCCGCTTCAGTCCGGCAGAGGCCAGAAGCGTCGCGTCGACGTCACCCGCTTCGACTTTGGCCAGGCGGGTCTCGACGTTGCCGCGAAGGGTGACGATTGCAAGGTCCGGGCGAAGCCGGAGCAGCTGCGCCCTGCGTCGCGGTGAGCTGGTGCCGACGATCGCGCCCTGCTTGAGCTGTTCGATCGACTCGGCGCCGATCAACCGGTCGCGAACGTCGCCCCTTGGCCGAACCGCCGCGACATGGATGCCCTCGGGCCGAACACTTTCGACATCCTTCATCGAATGGACGCAAAAATCGACCTCACCGTCGATCAATGCCTTGTCCAGTTCCTTCGTCCACAGCGCCTTGCCGCCAATATCCGCAAGCGGGCGATCCTGGATCTTGTCGCCGGTGGTGGTGATCGCGACAATCTCGACATAGCCGTCGGGCCAGCGCTGCGCAGTCTCGATTGCCGCAGCGACCTTGCGCGCCTGCGCCAGAGCGAGTCGCGATCCGCGCGTTCCGAGCCGAAGTCCGTGCATCGCCTACCCCTAGCGCACCGCGGTGCACTCCGGCAAAGGGCCACAGGGAAATACGCACCAAATGATTGTCCTCGGCCTCGAATCCTCCTGCGACGATACCAGCGTGGCGCTCGTGACGAGCGACCGCCGGGTCCTTGCGCAGGTCGTCGTCGGCCAGAACAGCGCCCATCGGCCCTATGGTGGGGTGGTCCCCGAAATCGCTGCCCGGGCGCACGTCGAAATTCTCCCCGGCCTCATTCGCCAGGTGCTCGCTGAGGCCAGTCTGACGATCGGGCAGGTTGACGCGATTGCGGCGACCGCTGGCCCCGGCCTTATCGGCGGCGTGATGGTCGCCTTGCTTGCTGGCAAGGGGCTCGCGCTTGCGGCGAACAAGCCGCTGATCGCGGTCAACCATCTCGAAGGTCATGCGCTGTCCCCGCGGCTGGTCGATCCCGACCTTGCTTTTCCCTATCTCCTGCTGCTGGTCTCCGGCGGCCATTGCCAATTGCTCGAAGTGCGCGGGGTCGGGGACTATCGCCGTCTTGCGACCACCATCGACGATGCCGTCGGCGAAGCCTTCGACAAGGCCGCCAAGCTGCTTGGGCTCGGCTATCCCGGTGGTCCCGCGATCGAGGAACTGGCGAAGAGCGGCAACCCTTCGGCGGTTCTGCTTCCACGCCCGCTGGTCGGCTCGGGCGAGCCGCATTTTTCCTTCGCCGGGCTCAAAAGCGCGGTCCAGCGCGCGGTCGCATCGGGCGATTACGCACAGGCGGATATCGCCGCGAGCTTCCAGCAGGCAGTGGTCGATTGCCTCGTTGACCGCACCGCTCTTGCGCTTCGTGAGAGCGCTTCGCCGACGCTGGTCGTCGCCGGCGGAGTCGCCGCCAACGGCGCGGTTCGCTCGGCCCTTGAAGCGCTTGCGGCGCGCGAAGGCCGCGCGTTCCGCGTTCCTCCGGCGTGGCTGTGCACCGACAATGCAGCAATGATCGGCTGGGCCGGGGCCGAGCGGCTGGCGCTTGGCCTGGTCGACCAGCTGGATGTTCCGGCGCGCGCCCGCTGGCCGCTCGACGAGACGGCGGAAAAGGTTCGCGGAGCCGGGGTCAAAGCATGAAACTCGGGATCGCCGGTGGCGGAGCGTGGGGCACCGCGCTGGCCCAGGTCGCTGCAACCGGCGGCCGCGAAACGATCCTTTGGGCGCTCGAGCCCGAAGTCGTCGAAACGATCAACGCGACGCATGAAAACCTGGCGTTCCTGCCCGGCGTTGCACTCAGCCCGGCGATCCGCGCAACCCGCGACTTTGCCGATCTTGAAGGGTGCGATGCGCTGCTTGTGGTGACCCCCGCCCAGCATATGCGTTCGGTCCTGGCCCAGGCGCCAGGGTGGGATCGACCGCTTCTCCTGTGCGCCAAGGGGATTGAGGAGCGGAGCGGTGCACTGCTCCATGACGTCGCCGCCGACACCTGCCCAAACGCGGTCATTGCAGTGCTGTCGGGACCGACCTTCGCGCATGAAGTGGCCACTGGCCTGCCGACCGCGGTGACGCTTGCAACGGCCGACCGCAAGGCGGCGGTCGCGCTGCGCGACCGGCTCGCCTTGCCGGCGTTCCGCATCTATCTGTCCGACGACGTCGCTGGCGCGGAAATTGGCGGCGCGGTCAAGAACGTCCTCGCGGTGGCCTGCGGAGTGGTCGAGGGGCGGGGGCTTGGCGAAAACGCCCGTGCGGCACTGATTGCCCGTGGCTTTGCCGAAATGACTCGCTTCGGTCTGGCCTATGGCGCTCGCCGCGAAACGCTTGCCGGCCTGTCCGGCCTTGGCGATCTGGTCCTGACCTGCTCGTCGACCAGCTCGCGCAATTATTCTCTTGGTGTCGGGATCGGCCAGGGCCGCTCGGCCGCCGAACTGCTCAACGACCGCCGTACCGTGGCCGAAGGCGCGTTCACCGCCCCGGTCCTGGCTCGGCTGGCGCGCGAAAAATCGATCGAAATGCCGATCGTCGAAGCGGTCGATGCACTGATTGCCGGCCGCTCAAGCATCGGCGAAGTGCTCGAAGCGCTGCTCTCGCGTCCTCCGAAATCCGAAACGGTCTAAAAATCGACCGCGATTCCCTTTTTCTCCCAGTCGCCATAGCGCGTCGGGTCGAGCCTTGGCTTTTCGCCCGCCGGGGGAGCTGGCGGATCGCTTGCTTCCGGATCGGTCGCGTCTGGCTCGGGAACCGGTGGCGACGGGCTGAGATGGTCGGGTGGGTCGAGCGAGCTGGGGCGTTTCATGACGCCATGATGATCGGTCAGGCGGTATATGCCAAGCGGTGACGGAACCGGCGCTCGCCGGGCCGCCCTGCAAATGCTCGATGCGGTGCTTCGTCGTGGACAGAAGCTCGATGGTGCCGGCGGCGGCGCTCGCAATCTGTCCGCGCAGGATCACGCGCTGGCGCTTGCGATCGCCGGCGAGACCCTGCGCCG
>JBDSSR010000293.1:0-3075 GCA_039928675.1 Sphingomicrobium sp.
CCACCCGCGATGCTGTCGAGGACCTGCTGATGAATGTCATCGCGCGCCTTGACGCTTTGCATCGGGCCAAGCCTGGTTCCGGCCACGGTCGGATCGCCCATCGCGAAGCCGCCCATCGCCGCGACCAGCGCCCGTTCGAACGGCTCGACGATCTCGCGGACAACGATGAACCGCTTGCCGGCAATGCAGCTTTGCCCGCCATTGACCATGCGCGCCGTCGCCGCGACCTTCGCCGCCGCGTCGATGTCGGCATCTTCAAGGACGACGTAGGCGTCCGATCCGCCAAGCTCGAGCACGCATTTCTTGAGCACCGACGCTGCGGCGGTGGCAACGCTTCGCCCGGCCCCGACGCTTCCGGTCAGGGTTACCGCGGCGATATTAGGGTCAGCGATCAGTGCTTCGACCTCGCTGCTTGGCAGAAGCAGTGTCCGGAACAGCTGATTGGGAACGCCGGCCTGGTGAAGCACCTCCTCGATCGCGAGCGCGCAGCCGGGCACGTTGCTGGCATGCTTGAGGAGTGCGCCATTGCCCGCCATCAGCGCTGGGGCAACGAAGCGGAACACCTGCCAGAAGGGGAAATTCCACGGCATGACGGCAAGCACCACGCCGATCGGGTTGAAGGTGACGAACACCTCCGCGCCGTCGATGTCGACCGGCTCGTCGGCGAGATAGGCAGGGGCGTGATCGGCAAACCAGTTGCAATGGAAGGCGCATTTCTCGATTTCGGCGCGGCCCTCCTCGAGCGTCTTGCCCATCTCCCGGGTCATCAGCAGCGCCAGTTCATCGCTCCGTTCGCGGAGGATCGCGGCGGCCTTGCGGACCACCGCGCTGCGCTCGGCGAACGCGGTGCGCCGCCAGTCGCGAAAGGCGCGATGGGCATCGGCGGCGGCGGAGCGGGCGTCGTCGATGGTGTGCGGCGGGTATGAACGGCCGGGCTTGCCGGTGGCGGGATCAGTGGTTTGAAGCATGTCGGGCATGTCGGCCTGCATAAGGGCCGATCGGCGTCGCTCCAAGCGCGGTTCCGACGGGGCGGCAATTACGACAAAGTCTGGAGCGGGCGAAGGGATTCGAACCCTCGACCCCAACCTTGGCAAGGTTGTGCTCTACCCCTGAGCTACGCCCGCTCTGCGCTGATGCCGGTGCGATGATAGCGCATCCCGGCTGAGGTGAGGCGGGCGCCTAGCATGGTGACGACGAGCCCGGCAAGGCCATAAGTCCCGCTTGTGGCGGCCGCGCCCGCCGCCCATATGCGGGCCATGGCGACCCTGGGCCTATCCGAAGCCGACCGCGCGACCATCGAGCGGTTCGAAGCAGACGTCGTTCAGCCGTCGATGACGGCGCTGGTGATTCTCGACTTCTGGGCGGAGTGGTGCGGGCCCTGCAAGCAGCTCTCGCCAGCGCTCGAGAAAGTCGCCGCGGACTATGCCGACAAGGGCGTCCTTCTGGCCAAGATCGACGTCGACAAGGACAAATTGATCGCTTCGCAGTTCCAGATCCAGTCGATCCCGACGGTCTATGCAATCTATCAGGGCCAGCCGGTCGCCGATCTGTCGAACTTCCGGACCGAAGGGGAGATCAAGAAGGCGGTCGACCAACTTCTGGCAAAGCTCAAGATCGAACCCCAAGGCGCCGTGCCGCAGGCGGAGATCGAACCGCTGATCGCGATGGGTGAGCAGATCCTGGCCGACGGCGACGCGCCCCGGGCAGTGGCGATTTTCGAGCAGGTGCGCGAGCTCGCGCCGGACAGCGCCGAAGCGGTCGGCGGGCTGGTCCGGGCGCTGGTCGCGGCCGGAAGGCTCGACGACGCCAAGGTCATTGTCGATGGCCTGGGCGATGACATCGCAGCAAAACCGGCGGTTGGCCGGGCTGTTGCGGCGCTTGAACTGGCGTCCGCGCCGACGATCGACGCCGGGCCGCTCGAAGCGCGGATCGCGGCCGACCCCGACGACCATGAAGCGCGGTTCGCCTTGGCCGCTGCAGCGACCACCGCGGGCGACCGCGACGCCGCTGCCGACGGACTTCTCGAAATCGTCCGCCGCGACAAGGAGTGGAACGACGGCGCAGCGCGCAAGCGGTTCCTCCAGCTGCTCGAGGCGCAAGGGCTCGAAGACCCCTGGTCGAGTGGCCAACGCCGGCGCCTTTCGGCGCTGCTTTTCACATGAGCCGGCGCGTCCGAGCGCCTTTGTTTCCGCTTTCCGGAGCGATCATGTTTCCGCGCTCGCAGCTTCCGCTGCACGTTTTCGAGCCGCGCTATCGGGACATGGTTCGCGACGCCGTCGACGGTGCGGGGCAGATCGGAATGATCCAGCCGCAGCGGCTCGACGACGACAATCTGGCACCGCTTTATGATGTCGGCTGCCTCGGCGAGTTGGTCGGAGTCGAGGAACTTGACGACGGGCGGTTCAACATTGTCCTGCTTGGCACCAATCGTTTTCGCCTGATTGAGGAGACGACGAGCGGGTCCGCCTATCGCTCGGCCGAAATCGAGATCGACCTGTTCCCCGACGGCGAGCCCGAACCGCTTGGGCTGGTCCAGCGGGCCGAGGTCGAGCAGGAAGCGCGGCGGCTCGGCGATGTGCTTGGGCTTGCCGTCGACTGGGGCGCGGTCGGCCGCCTCGACGATGAAATGCTGGTCAATGCCATTGCCCAGGTCGCGCCGTTCGATGTCGGCGCAAAGCAGGCCCTGCTGGAAGAACGGACGCTCGACAGCCGCGCCGATTTGCTGGTCCAGCTGATGCAATTTCACCGGCTTGCGGCGAACGGCGGAGTCGAGATCGAGCCGACCCTGCAATAGGGTGGATTGGCAGGGCCCCTAGATGGGTATGCCCTGAAGCAGCAACGGAAGCTCTCCGCTGGTGCCGCGCGCCTCGCTCATCAGCCGGTTGCGAAGCGGGGCGATGCGCCCGACCAGGCCCATTCCAAGGCGGCGAACCGCCGACGCGGCCTTCCCCGGAACACCATAGATGCGCGTCAGCGAGTCGGTTGCGACCGCCACCGAAAGCGCGTCGAGCGAGCGCCAGCGCTGATAGCGGTCGAGCAGTTGCCGGTCGCCAAGGTCGAGTCCCAGCCTGGCGC
>JBDSSR010000294.1:0-3378 GCA_039928675.1 Sphingomicrobium sp.
AAAATGTCCGAGAATTCGGAGCATGCGCTCGCGCCCATGGTGCGCAAGCTCAGCCTGTGGGGCCCGCTCAACGACGAGGACCGCCGCCAGATCCTGACATTGCCGCACCAGGTGCGCCGGCTCGATCCCGGGCAGTATCTGGTGTGGGACGGCGACACTCCGCAAAACACCTGCGTGCTGCTTGGCGGCTATGCCTACCGCCACAAGAGCGCCGGCAACGGCGGCCGGCAGATCCTTTCGATCCACATGAAGGGCGACATCGTCGATCTTCAGAATTCGCTGCTCGGAACCGCCGATCACAATGTTCAGATGCTGACCGCTGGAGACGTCGCGTTCATCCCGATCTCGGTGATCCGCGAAATTGCCGTCGAACGGCCGGTCGTCGGCATGGCGATGTGGTATGAAACCCTCGTCGAGGGCTCGATCTTCCGCGAATGGGTGCTCAACATCGGGCGCCGCGACGCACGCACCCGAATTGGCCATTTGCTGTGCGAATTCGCGCTTCGGCTGGAAGTCGCCGAACTTGGCCACCCCGCCAGTTACGAGCTTCCGATCACCCAGGAGCAACTGGCCGACGCGGTCGCTTTGACGTCGGTGCACGTCAATCGCACGCTGATGAAGCTGGAGGCGGAGGGGCTGATCAAGCGCAGCCGCAGGACGATTTCAATCATCGACTGGAAAGAATTGGTGAAGGTCGCCGATTTCGATTCGCGCTATCTCCACCTCGACCCGCGAAGCTTCAGCGAGCGGGGAGTGCCGCAGCCTCCGCTGTGATCGGAGCCGCTTGAAGGGCGGACGGGTTTGCGGCAAGCGCCGCTCATGACAAAGCGCACCAGGAGTGACGGGGGGAGCGAGGGCGCCAGAACCGGCGGACAGATCCTCATTGACCAGCTCCGCATTCACGGCTGCGACCGCATATTCACGGTTCCCGGCGAAAGCTTCCTTGCGGCGCTCGACGCGCTTCACGATACGCCCGGGATCGAAACTGTCGTCTGCCGTCAGGAAGGCGGCGTCACCTATATGGCCGATGCCGATGGCAAGATGACCGGGCGGCCCGGGATAGCTTTCGTCACGCGTGGTCCGGGCGCGACCAACGCCAGCGCGGGAGTCCATGTCGCGTTTCAGGATTCGACCCCGATGATCCTGTTCATCGGCGACGTTGCGCGCGGTGACCGCGACCGCGAAGGCTTCCAGGAAATCGATTTCCCTGCCTTTTTCGCGCCGATCGCCAAATGGGCGGCGCGGATCGATGATGCCCGCCGAATCCCCGAATATGTCGCCCGCGCCTGGCGGGTTGCGACTGCCGGCCGGCCGGGCCCGGTCGTCCTCGCACTGCCCGAGGACATGCTTCGCGATCGCGTCGAAGCGATCGACCGTCCGTGCGTCAGCCCGCTGGTGCAGGCCGCCGACGCGGGCGCGATCGCGGCGTTGTTTGACCTTCTCAAGGATGCCGTCGCGCCGATTGCCATCGTTGGCGGAGCCGACTGGAGCCCGCGCGCATCGCACCATTTCGCAAATTTCGCGTTGCGCCACGGAATCCCCACTGCAGCCGCGTTTCGCCGCCAGGACGCCATTGCCAACGACTGCGCCGTCTATGCCGGACAGCTCGGCTACGGACCCAACCCCAGACTTCAGCAGCGGATCCGCGATGCCGACCTGATCATCGCAGTAGGGTCAAGGCTGGGTGAAGCAACGACCGATGGCTACACCCTCGTCACCCCCGACCATCTTGGACAGACGCTGGTCCACGTCCATCCCGATCCCAATGAGCTTGGCCGGGTTTATGCGCCCGACCTTCCGATCTGCGCCGACATGGGCGAATTTGCCGAATTGATCGATCACTGGAGCGAACCCGACCTGGTTCGCTTTTCAACCGGCGAGGACGCCCATCGCGACTGGCTCGAGTGGAGCGATCCACAGCCCCGCCTGAATCCTGACGGAAGTCCGGTGAATCTCGACCTTGGGCCGTGCGTAGCGGCGATGCGCGAGCGCCTGCCCGCCAACACCATCATCTGCAATGGTGCCGGCAATTTTTCCGGCTGGTGGCACCGCTACTGGCGGTTCGGACCATTGCCGACCCAGCTTGCCCCGACCAGCGGGACGATGGGTTATGGCCTGCCCGCGGCGGTTGCCGCAGCCATCCGCTTTCGCGATCGGCCGGTGGTGTGCATCGCCGGCGACGGCGATTTCCTGATGAACGGGCAGGAGCTTGCAACCGCCTCGCAATATGGCGTGGATCTCTTGGTGATCCTCGTCGACAACGCCGCCTACGGCACTATCCGGATGCACCAGGAACGCGAATATCCGGAGCGAATTTCGGCAACCACACTCAGCAACCCGGACTTTGCCGCCCTTGCCGTCGCCTTCGGCGGCTGGGCTGCGACCGTCGAGACTACCCAAGCCTTCGTTCCGGCGCTTGACGACGCGCTTGGACGGACCGGCATCCGGCTGCTCCACTGCAAGACCGACATCGAACAGATCAGCAATGCGACGACGATTTCCGCGCTTCGTGACCGCGCCAGGCGCTGATCTGCCGCGCCGGACATCCCTGCGCGTCAGTTCGGCGGCCTGATCTGCCAGGCCATTTCGAACAGCCCCCCCCCGGAGGGTCACTGGGGCCGGTTTACCGGCCAGGCCATTTCGAACAGCACGGTGTGGATGTCGATCTTGTCCTGAAGCTTGGCCGAACGCCCCGCTCGCTTTTTCGACGGTTTCGGCCGCTGGCAAGGAGGCGCTGGAAATAGCGGCACGAGCCCATCGAAATGGCCGCCGAAACTTCCTTTGCGGACTGGCCGCGTGCCGGGCATTGCCTCGCCTCTCCTCCGTTAGAACGCGCCAAATCTCCTCGAACCCAACCCAATCACGCACTCACGGCCAGATCGACGATGTCGGCTGACGCGTTGGGCGAATTGTTTGGTCGGGCGTTGGGTGAAGCGTTGTCGGGGTCGCGGCGCTCGGGCTTCGTGCCGAAATCAGCTCGCGGATCGAACGGCTGGGGTTGCCGATGGACAAAAGCTGCTGCGCCGTGATGACCAGTTCCTCGCCGGTCTGGGCGTCGGTGCGCCGCAGGGCGTTTGGGTGATTCGGCACGCTGCGTTGATCCTGCACGCTGGGTTGATTTGGCACGAAGCCTCCCCTTTCACTCCTCGCGGTTGCTCCAAAAAGAAGTTTCCGTATTCCAGCAGCTTAGGACCAAGGCCCGGCATGGCGGAAGGCGCTATCGTGTCCGCTTCGGACCGAACTCACCCCTCCCCTTCGCCTTGCGCCCGTTGCCCAATCTGTCATGGGGTGCGCGTCGCCACGCCCTTTGCGGGAGCATCCCAATGGCCTCGGTCAATGCCCGTTTTTCCGGCTCGGTCCCGGCCAGCTACGACCGCT